>JACRBK010000078.1 GCA_016234525.1 Chloroflexota bacterium | reverse complement strand
GGACCAGGTGATAGTGCCATAGCGCTGCTGGCCCGGAAAGTAGGAGCGCGTCAAGTTGACAACCCGTTTTCCCTGACAAACGCTGCGCTGCCCCTCATACATGCCCTGGGAATGCAGCAGTGAATAGGCATTGATGCGGGCTGGATCGAGGTAAGTTTTGGCGTATTCGGTATTTGTGACCGCTCGCTGCCAGGGTTCAGGTCTACCCATGCCGTGCCAATCCGGTTCAAAGGGTTCGGAAGCGTCGCACCACCAGGCATCAATGCCATACTTGAACAGCCCATCAAAAGCCTGCTGCCAGTAGAGCGCCCGCGCAGCAGGATCAAAGGCATTATATGTCATGCCATCACCCAGCAAAAAGCCATGTTCGCGCATCTCTAGCTGGTCGGGTCCGTCGTTTTGGAAGCGCGGCCAGACGGAGATCATCAGCCGGACGTCGAGCGTGTGCAGCTTTTCGACCAACCCGGCAGGATCTGGGAAGCGGACCGGATCGAGCGTCTTTTGTCCCCACCAATCGCCGGGCCACGACTGCCAATCCTGGACAATGGCATCCAGCGGGAGACCGCGTGCGCGGTATTCTCGCACCACTGCGATCAATTCCTCCTGGTCCACATACCGCTCTTTCGACTGGATGTAACCATAGGCCCAGCGCGGCAGCAGCGGCACCTGCCCGGTCAAAGCGCGAAAACCGGCAACGATCTGTTCAAACTCCGGTCCGTAGATGAAGTAAAAATCGAGTTCCTCGCAGTGTTCACTCCAGAAGTAGGTGCCGTAAACGTCGTCGTGGAAGGTGCTGAACGAGCCGGTATCCCACAAGATCGCATAGCCACGAGTGGAAACAATCTGCGGTATGGCGACCTTCAGATTATGCTGGTAGAGATATTGGCTGTGCCCGCGATAGTTCAGAATCCCTTCTTCGTGCTGGCCCAGTCCATAAATAGCTTCCCCTGGCGCAAAGACCAACTCCAGCCGGGCTGCACGATCACCGTCGGGGTCAATCGTTTTGCCACCTTTCTCCGGTTCGCGTAACAGCAGTTTGCCCATGTTATCCAACCAGGTTATCGCGCCGGTAGCCTTTTGGACTACCAGTTGAAGCTGGGGCGTAACCAACCGGATCGCCTGATGATCTTCATTCACGGTCCATTCAGTGGATAAGGCGGATGATCGCGGCAGCATCATCAGGCTGGGCGTGGTTCGGAATGCCTCATTCCGTGTGTAGACGACCCGCATGATCTGCGGACTGACCGGCTCGATCTTGAGCCGTCCAGCATCGGTCAGGAGCAGCAGGATATTCTCCTCGATTTGAGAGTTCAATAGTTTCATATAAAGATTCCCGGCCTCAGCCTTTGACCGACCCAGCAGTCATACCCGAAACGATAAACCGCTGGCCGAGAAGATAAACGGCAATCACAGGAAGTATTGTCAGCACGATGTCGGCACTGACCAGATTCCAGGAGGATTCGAACTGCCCCAAAAAGTTGTATACGGCGAGCGGCATCGGCCACTTGGAAGTGTCGTTGAGATAGTAGAGGGGAAAAATAAAATTGTTCCAAACATCCAGAAAACTGAGCAGGGCCGCCGTCGCCAGCACGGGGGTCAGCAGCGGAAAGATCACTCTGAAAAAAAGCCGCAGCGGCCCGGCCCCATCAACGATAGCGGCCTCGTCTAGTTCGCGGGGCAGAGACTCGACAAACCCGTAAATGAGAAAGGTATTGAAAGGGAGCTGCGTGGCGGCATACAGAACAATGATGCCAATCTGCGTATTGATGAGCTGCGTGATTTGCATCACTTTGGTCAGAGTGAAGAAGTTGACCGGCATGGCGATGCCCATGATGACAAAGAAGTACAGAAACCGGTTCAGACGTGTCTTGTTGCGCGACATGACATACGCGGCCATCGCGGCCAGGATTGTTGACAGCAGAGTCGAACTTGAGGAATAGAGGATGCTGTTCAAAAACGCCCGTTCCAGGTTGGCCTGTTCTATCACGGTGGAGTAGTTTTCCCAATGCAGCATTGTCGGGCGTTCAATGTTCATGCTGCGGGCGTCCGTCCGGTCTTTCAGCGAATTGACCACAACCAGATGAACCGGCGCATACATCGCCAGACAGATGAGAACGGCCAGCAAATGATAGATTCCTTGTTGTCCGACGTTTTTCGCCGTCGGAAGGCGGCCCAGGCGGAATCCCGCCAGCGCCGTCAGCGGTCTGTCTTTAGTCATGGGTCCGCCCTTGTTCCATCAACCGGATGACAAAATAGCCAATGAAAACCATCACGAAGAATAGGAGGCTGGAGAGGGCAGTGCCGACGCCATAACGCCCTTTCGAAAATTCTTTAAAGATAGCGGTATACAGCACTTCCGTCGAGTAACCGGGGCCGCCATTTGTCAGTACATAAACCGTGTCGAAGATTTTCAGGCCATATAAGATATTCAGCACAGTGGCAACGATCAGCGCTGGTCTTAATAAGGGGATGGTAATATGTCTTAACCGGGCCAGAGCGTTAGCGCCGTCGATCTGTGCCGCTTCATAGTATTCTGCCGGGATGGTTTGGAGGCCAGCCAGCAAAATGACCATGATATACCCTGCGCCTTTCCACGTATCCACGCCGATAATAGACAACAGAGCGAGCTTCGGATCGGTCAACCATTGTTGAGTCCATGCCCCCAGTCCCACCATTCGCAGAAGTTCGTTCAACAGCCCGCGACGCGGGTTTAGGACCGAATGGAAAATGATGCCCACTACCACCATCGGCAGCACGGCAGGCAGAAAAATGATCATCCGGTACAGGCTGCGCAAGTGTTTGACTCCATTGTGGAGCAAAAGCGCAAACGCCAGGCCCAGGATCGTTTTCAGTACAATGGTGTTTAGGGTAAACAGAAACGTGTTGCGCGCATAATGGATATAGTTGTTTTCAGAAGATATGAGTATCCTATAATTTTCAAGCCCCACGTAGTTCATGTCACTAGAATAACGACTCCAGTCGGTAAACGCATATCCCAACCCCATCACCGCCGGAATCACAAAAAACACCATATATAAGATGATCGTTCCTAGGGTGAAGTAGAACGGATAGACTTTGTTGTGCAGCATGGCTCGCCTCAGTATTGAGTAATCTCGACCCAGCCGCTCACGAGTGTGCTAAAATGGTGTCAGGCTGGGTCGAATGGGGGACGGTGTCTTGCCCACACCGCCCCAATTGTTACAGATTGGTTTGGTTACTTGGCCCAGCCAGCATCACTCGCCGCCTGCGCCATATCGGCACGGCGCTGGTCGATGTGTTGTAGCACTTCGATGGGTTCGATGTCACCGATGAACATCGCCGACAAATCCTGTCCAATCTCCATCCACTGTGGGTTAAGATAGTTGACAGCGGTCTGATAGACGGTTCCACGCTTATCGGCATAGGCATCAAAAAAGGCTTTTTCTTCCTCACTGTATTTGGGTGTCACCCCGGTGAAGTTGATCGAGGCGAATTCCGGCGTGTTGTCCAGGTTGTATTGCAGGTTTTCGGGGCGCGCCAGGAAACTTAGGTATTCTTTGGCCTCTTCAATATGCTCAGAACCGGAGTAGATGAACTTGCTCGGCCCGGCGGGGTTCACATTGAGAATCTGGTTATCGGCCAGCGGCATCACAAAAAAGCCAAAGGTTGAAGCGGGTACGTCAAATTCTGACTCAACGAGGTTGACAAAGGCTGTTTGCCGCACGGTCATCGCATACTCACCGTTTGCCATAAATTCCGGTCCGTCGGCGTAGGCGTCCGACATGGCAAATTCGCCAAAGAATCCCAGGTCATACATTTCTTTAAGCTGCTGCAAGACCGTGAGCATGGTGGGATCGTCAGCAAATTCCACTTCATTGGCGTTCAGATCAGTCGCCAGACCGGGAGTCACTTCTTCGTAGCGCGGGCCAAGTTCGGGGAACCACAGCACATGGTGCCAGCCGTCCGAAATGGGTTCGTAGATGGGGGTAACGCCAGAATCCTTGATCGTCTGGCAGACTGCTTTGAATTCGTCGTAGGTGGTGGGAACGCTCAAGCCCAGGCCGGCAAAGATGTCTTTGTTATAGACGATGACCCAGGAGGCCGATGTGTCCCACAGCGTCATGCCCCAGACCTTACCATCTACAGTAACCTGTTCCGTCACCAGCGGGTCCTGCCGGGTTACCCATTCTTCATCCGAGAGATCTACGGCGTTTTTGGTAATGTCATAGTTAACAACGAGATCGGTTTTGCCGCTCTGTCCGCCGAAAATATCCGGACCCTCGCCGGTATTCAGCTTGGTTTGCAAGACATTAAAGTACTGATCAGACGGGATAATCTGGTAATCGACGTGAATGCCGGTTTCTTCCTCGAACTTAGCCGCCAGATCAAGCTCGCCTTGTCTGATCCAGTCCTGGCTAGCCAGGTAAGTAATTGTGGTAGCCTGTCTGGCATCGGCACGCGAGCCAGAGTCCAGGGCAGGGCTGACAACGCTCAATATGGCAAACAGAGCAATGAGAACAAATGCAATTTTTTTCATGGGAACAGAACTCCTTTTTGTTCTAAATGGCGAACAGAACTGATGATGGTTGTTTAAACGAGGGTGGTTGTGTGTTATACCTCCTTTTGAAGGGGTCCAGACGTTTCGCGGACGACCAGTTGTGGTGGGATAAGGATTTGTTGAACGCCGGATGTACCTTCTTCAATTTGGCGCATGAGCATTTGAGCCGCCTGGTAGCCTACCTGGTAAAGTGGAAAATCAACCGAACTGAGCGCTGGGTGGACCAGGTTGGCGATCTTGCCGGGCGCTATCCCGACAATGGAAAAATCTTCTGGCGCGGACCGGTTCCGTTCTTGCAAAGCCCGGATCAGCCCGACCGCCGTCGCGCTGTAGGCCATGACTACGGCGGTCAGCCCCGGCGCTTCATCCAGCATCTCACATGCTGCCTGATAAGCATATTGAACGCCAAAATCAACGTGTCGGAAATGGGTAGGAAGACGGTGCTGCCACACGACCCGCTCATATCCGGCTTGCACCCGTTGGGCCGAGGAAAGCTTGCGCTCGTGAGTGCTTGTGGGAAAGCCCAGAAAGCCGATCTGCCGGTGACCGAGGGTGATCAGGTGTTCAAAGGCCTGAATCACGGCCCCTTCCAGGTCCAAATCAATGTAACTCAAGTCTTGGTTATCGGCACAGCGTCCGATCATTACAAACGGACAATCGCTGTTACGGAGCAGTTGGACCCGCCAATCTTCCAACGTGGTCTCCATCAGAATAAGGCCCCGAAGCTGGCCGGTACGATACAAATCGAGCATCTCAGGAGCAGACAGATCCCGTGTCAGCAGATTAAGGGCGAAACCTGCCTCTCCGGCAGCGCCTGAAGCCCCCAGGATGAAGTCCAGTTCAATATCCGTGACTTCCAATCGGGTTTGCGATAGTAGTGGGTAGTGCAGCGAAATAGTGTTGGTTTTGCTCTGCTGAACCGTCTGCACATAAGGGGTATAGCCGAGTTCGTTGATCACGCGCTGGACACGGGTGCGCGTTTTTTTGGCAACGTCGGGCTTATTGTTCAGCACGCGCGAGACCGTCGAAATGGACACGCCGGCAACTCTAGCAACATCAGCAATGCTGATTTCGGATGGTTCGTCAGATTCAGGCTCAAAAACTGGCATCATAAAAGGTTTTTCCGAATTATTGGTAAATTGCCGGTATTATTTCGGTACTCTACCGATAGAGTACCATGAGACGAGTCAAGATGTCAATGGGGTCATTGGTGTGATCAGAGACATTTCAAATGAATCTGTTGCTCGAAGATGTGCTCACGATGAGTAAGTCGAATGCCGGAAAACTTGACTTCAGGCCAGAACGCGTCGCACTCCAGGCTTTTTGCGAACAGCTATGGCACAACGTCCAACATTTAGCCGAAAAAACGCATCCGGTTGATTTCGTATACGACTGTGAAGTCGATTATGTCATGCTAGACCCCAACCTGATACGCTGCATTCTGGTCAATCTACTTTCTAACGCCATTAAATATTCACCGCAAGATGGCTATGTGTGTTTCGAAGTCAAGCATGGCTGTGAAGATCCAGTCTTCCGCGTGAGCGACAACGAAATTGGCATTCCCGAACAGGATCAGGCCAAGCTGTTTGAACCATTTCACCGCGCCGAAAATGTCGAAGGGATCGATTGGGACTAGTCTCGGCCTTCCAATAGTGAAAAGTTGTGTTGAGGCACACAGCGAGTACGTCGAGTCTGAGAGTGCGGAAGGTCAGGACACGACATTCATGATCTATATCACTTTCGTCAGAGGGTAGTCGAATTGGTAGGTTGAAAACCGACTTTTTATATTTGTTTCCCCTGCGCCAAGATTTGCTGTACCAGGGTGAAATGCACATCCACCACGCGCGCGATCTCACGATAGCTCATACCTTCTATACGCAAGACCAGAATTGTTTCGAGAAATCTTGCCTTGTCGGCATGTCAATTATCGGTGATAGTAGAAGATGCTAGAGGAATAGCGAATTTGAGTATATGTATAGTTTTCGAAAGGTGTGCCCTCAGGTCCATCGCTTCAAAACTAGACAACTTTACATCATCCAACGGGAACGTGTAATACAACGTTCTCATTCCGTTTTTACTGAACTAACCCCGGAATGGTGGATACAAAAGATGTCCGATAGACTGTATCCAGCAAAAGGGAACGCCAATGATGAGAAAACCGCGCTATACCAACGAGTTCAAACAAGAAGTATTGTGTATGGCCGAGACGACAGACCAGTCGGTTACCTCAGCCCTGCTGTTTTTGAGTACCAATGTCAGCGGGACAAAATCACTCTCCACTAAACCCTGGTCAGTTCAATGTTATCCTGAACTTCCATCCTTGATGAAGTGACTGACCGAATCGCCAAAACGCAGTTTGCGTACATGGCGCAACAGCCTGCGAGGTGTTAATTTCTTTAGGAGATAGACCTGGACCGCACGCGGCAGCGCCCATATCCTAACCTGGTGAAATCCGCGTTTCAAAAACATCAGTTTAACCATCGGATTCTTGGTTACGGCATATAACTTGTGTCCTGCCTGGCGCTGCAACCTTTCAACCGTCGTATCAAACATGAGACTCCCCAAACCCTGTCCCCGGTAAGCTTCTGCGGTGTAAAACGGTCCGGCCTCGACCCACGTCCCGTGAATCGTGTTCCACCCTGCCAGGCCAGCCAGGATATCACCCTCATAAAAAAAGAGCACAGCATCCTCGCGCAACAAGCGTGTTATCTCATCAGGAGAAATCTCACCGATAAACGGTGAGCGTTTTACTTCATCCAACAGCATCAGAATGTCAACCTGTCGTTTGGGCTGCTGTGTAATCTCAAACCGTTCAAGGGGATACATCGTGGCTGCCCAACCTTTCCACCAGTTGAGGAATATCAACTAACCGATAACCTTCGGCATAGTCCACTCCGGCAAATGCACCCCATAACCGGGTGATCAACTTCTCTAGGAACGGGAAGATGATACCGTTCAAACCTGTCTGCGTAGCATGACAGGCTAACGCTTCCAACTTGACCCGCCGAACACCCGTTACGTCTAAAAATATGTTAGGGATAATGGTTGATGTCACCAGATAATCCAGCCGATCGCGGTGCTCATAGCGGGCAACGGCACGCTGGACAATCTCACCCACAGCCCGGTGATCTGGATGCGGATATGGATTGGCGCGACCGTAAAACTCAAACGACACCACCAGGTCGGGCTGGTACTCCCGAAAAATATCGACTACTTTCTGGACGGCCTCTTCAGTACATTCCACCTCCCGATCCAGGTATCCCATGTAGATGATTTCACTGACTCCCAACAACTGCGCTGCATCAGCCGCTTCCTCCAGGCGCACACGAATGTAGTCTGTCTTACGCATGGTCTCAAAGTCCGAACTCCACACGCCCTTATCACCACCGGCAAAGATGACGGAGAGTACACCCACTTTGATCTGGTAGACCAGCCCGCCTGCGAACGCTTCCAGATCGTCAGGATGTGGAACCAGGACAATGGGCCGCCGGTATTTACCCAGATCGAGCTTGGTGCCTGCCATACCAGGCACCCACCTTCTTGGTCTTTTTTGCTTAATGCTGCTGACCAGTTCTGGGCCAGCCGTCGGAACCGGCTCAGTTCCCTCCGCTATGACAGGCACAAACCGGCTTTGCGCCATTAACGTGTGGGACTGCGCTTCACTGGCTTGAATCTGGTCACTCAACCGCCACGCCGCATTCACATGGACGATGCCTAGCACAATCACGTAGATGCCCAACAACTTCTCAAAGGCATAATCATCATTAAAGGGACTAACCAACAGCACACACCCACTCAACAGAGAGAGTACGACTCCTAATAGCAATACTCGTTGACGGGGAGTGCGCATCTGCGCTTCAACCAACATGGTCAATTCAAGAAAAGCTCTGAAGACCAATAGTAAACCCAGGATCACTCCGGTTATATCAATCGCCAACGCCTTACTCTCCAGCGCCAGTCCGCCAGCCAGCAGCGAGGTTATCCCACTTGCCAGACTTTGATGCCAGAGATTCCGTGTCTTGCCGCCCAGGACAACCGTCAGTATCTGAAGAACACCATTGATCACCAACCAAAGCCCAAACACCTGAATCAGGAAATTGGCAGTCCAGGCAGGCTTAACCAGTGCTGCCAGACCAAAAGCTATATTGACAACTCCATGCAGCACAAAGTACCCAGCACGAGTTGTATAACGTTCACTCAATTCGAAAAAATACATGAGGGCTGCTCCGCTAAGAAACTACCTATGTCTCTTCAGATCAAAGATCCAGGTTCTACATTTTCTGGAGAGGCCTGGTTATCCGTTTGACGGTATGATGGTCGCTGTCAATCGGAATGATGCTGATACTCCCATCGATTTCCAACACAGCCATCTCGACGTCGCTGACTTCCGCTATTCCGTGTTCACGTAGTGCAGCTTCCAGAGTCTTCTGGTCAATGCCTTCACGTCGCAGATGGGGCGTGAGGATTTCTCCGTGCAATACGAGCAGTGTTGGCGAGCCTTCAATGATTCGTCCCAGGCGGGGCCAGCGCAAACGAAGTTGGGCCACCAGGCCGTTCAAAACCAGCAGCATCAGAGCAGCCAAAACACCACCGATAAGTGATGTATCGGTTCCCACCATCGCATTCTGCACAGCATTCGCCAGTAACAGCAGCACAACCAGATCAAATACGGTCATTTGTCCTATCTCGCGCTTACCCGCCAGGCGCAGCCCAACTAGGATGAGCACATAAACAAGAGTGGTCCGCAACAGAATCTCCCAAACCGGAATCGCTATCGAAAACATGCCATCCACTCCTCATTGAATTCTAAGTTCTTAATCATTATCTTAGCATAAATAACACCATCCGCAGCGCATCGAAATTCCGGCTTAGTTACTGATGAGCAAGCGGAATAATGCGATGGTCGGACACCGAGTCGTGATCCGGCGCGAGAGGCTATGCGCTTCAGGAATCCGTACCAGTTTTTGCTGAACTTACGCTTCAGAGGCTTGATTCCAGCACTGTTTCGTTCACTGTAGTTTTGGGCATGATCACGTGGAGGGCCTTGGGTACCAACTGGATTTCTACTGGCGTGTGACCAATCACTTCACCATCCGCCTGGACCAACCGGGAATGTCGGTCGGCATCAATGCGAATGCTGTGCCTGGCCGTCCAGTGATGCAAGTTCGCCGCCGATTGGCCCGGCTGGCGGAGTAAATCCCACGCCAATTGCAGGTAACCGCCCACGGTGTGCGCCATGACCAGATATACTTCAAGTTGACCATCATTGAGCGTCTCGGACGGACCAAAGAGATGGGGGAGCGACTCAAGTAACGTGGTGTTAGAAATCAAAACTTCAGAAGCGCGACTCTGCTGCGACTGACCATCGATCGTTAACGTATAATGCTCCAGACGAAAGCTGCCTAATCGTTTAAGTATCGTCCAGAGGTAGGCCAGACGGCCAAACCGTTTTTTTTGCGCCGAATTGGTATTGTCCACCATGTGTGGGCTGATTCCCACGCTAACATTTGAAAAGAAATAACAATCCCCCACCTTCAGCGCATCCACTTCGATTACAGCGTGATCATCGACCAGCAGAGCGAGCGCCTTGTCTAACTTCAAGGGAATGCCTAAGACACGCGCCAAATCGTTGCCGGTGCCTAGCGGCAGAATTCCTAATGGAACCCGGCTGTGTACCAAACCATTCGCCACGCCAACCACTGTGCCATCGCCACCGGCAGCAATCACTAATGAAGCGCCTCGTTCGCAAGCGGCATGGCAGATTGCTGAGACATCTTCTTTGCCCGTGATTTCGTAGATTTCAAGTGTCCATTGGGGTTGAGCGAAGTGGTCTGCCAACGCCAGGCGAATATTATCAGACTGGTCTGCGTTCCCAGCCTTGGGATTATAAACAACGAAGACTCTTTGACTGGAATGGTCCATGGATAATCTACCGATGGTGCTGCTCACCTGTCACCCGATACACACACTGCGCCCCGGTGATAACGTTCACCGACTTAGGCTACACCAATATTTTCTTTACCCCATCCCCCCTAACCCCTTCCCTGAGAGAAGGGGAGTCAAACAGATGGAATTGGGTAATTATTTTCTTGGCTGGCCTTAAAAAGCATCCCCGCCTTTGCAGCACGGGGATTGCAGTTACCTATCTCTCAAAATCTCAACGCGCACTAAAACCGAACTTCTGCTTGCGCCAGAGCGATACATCCCGTGATCATTGCAGCTTCTTATCGTAACCTGAAGCTCAAATAACGGTCTGGTTGCAAGCTCGCATATTGATAGGGCGCATAGATAAGTTCAAGATTGCCCGACTCTGGCACTTCGAAAACGATACATCCAGACACAGAACCGCCTGGCATCAGGTCAACTAGATTTAAACCTAAACCACACCCTGCCACGGTAGAGAGATCGGTATATCCTCTAAGAACGCCGTTGGCGTCTCGGGTCTGAAAATCCGTTGTGAACAAGGAATAGAGGGTTCCTGGCCCCAGGTTGTTGACGGTTACATGGACCAGGAGGAAGGTGTTCCCAATGAATTGCACATTGGTTACGGCAACCTCGATAGTGTAGGTCTGCTGGCGGTAATCGTCATAAATAGGCCCCAACTGCTGCGACTGGGTGGTGGTAGGCGCAGGGGTTGGAGAAAGTGAAGGGACTTGAGTGGGAGGCATCAAGACCGCAAGGGGCAGTCCTGCGCTCGACGCCAGGGCCGCCATCGTCTGGTCGTCACGCTCCCGATAATCTACCAATCGTCGCTGTATCTCAGCGACGCACGTGGTATCGTTGTTTCGCGCACAGAGCAGCAGATGCTCAAGATTGCTATACAGGTAGTATGTCCACAACATAGCGCCATCAGCACACGCCGGGCGGTCCAGGTCTTCAATGGCCTGGAGGTGATTGGACAATTGCAGCAGAGCACCATTGACTGAAACCCCCTGGCCATCGAGCGCGTTCTGGGAGGCTTCCCGCCACGCCTGGCGCTGTTGTATCCAGGTCTGTAATTCGTCGGGGTTACAATCCTCTTGCGCACTGGATCGTTGGGGAGGACCTATCCCTCCCGCTAACAGAACCAACACGGCGACGCATAGGAAAACATATCTTCTGAGAATCATGGTTAACCTCCACAGCAAATAATCTCACGCGGCTGTATCTGGAAATAGGCATCCTGACAAGCTGACATTTGTGGACAGGTCGTTAGTCTTTTTTGTCGCGGCCAAAACTGCCTTGACCCTGGACACTGTCGCTGTCAACGCGGCCCGATTGTCCGCTGTCGGATTTGGATGAACGGCGTCCGGGCAGACCGCTTAATACACGTCCGAAGCTGCCCTGCCCCTGGATTTTCGGATCGTTATGGGTGGGGCGAATATTGCCGAAGATACCCCGCTTGCCAAAACTACCCTGGCCCTGAATGTTAGGATCATCATAGGTGGGTTCAATCGAGCCAGGCTGCGATCCATTGGCCTGAGTAGATTGCCCGCCGAAGAGGTTGCGCAAACTCCGCAGGATTATGAACAGAATCAGCAGGCCGATTAAAGCGCTTATGCAACAAAGTACCATCAGGTTATCCATAACAAAGTCTCCTTATTGAACCTGAAAGGTAACGGAGTCTGACTGGTTGCCGTTAACCACAAATTCAGCTTCATATTGACCTGACTGCAATGCCGCGCCCTGGGTTGGCCCGAAGACAAAATTGATGCAACTGTTATTGTAGTCCTGGTCCGCCGTAATTTCGGGTAGATCTTCGATGGGCTGTCCCTGGTAATACAGGCGAACAAAGATGGCTGTGCCCTGCTTCACTTCGCTGTCCTGAGCAACCACATAGATAGGACCGCTGGTGCTAAACGTGGTTGTGCTGCCGACAGCACAGCCATCCCGATCCACAGCGTTGGCTGTAACGATTTGGCCGAAGTTCGCGCCGGTATCGACCTGATTCGTGGTGGAACTGCCGCTCGAATTGTTGTTGTTGTTGTCGTCCGAGTTGTCATTTCCGAGAATTTTCGGCAAGAAATATAGCGCGCCGACCAGGACTATCAAACCGATGACAATGGTTTTGCGGTCTAGTTTGATGTTATTCATCGTACCTCCGGGGAGTTATTTTAAGAGCGTTTTCAAGCTTTATAACTCAGTATAATGAGGTGGAGTCTCAATAACGTCACAACAAATGGGATCGTGCGGGTGCCTTGCCGGGTGAAAATCCAGTGAGAAAATCGCCGTGTCGGCTAACAGCGGGGAACTTTAACCAGGGCTGGCTGGCCGAATTCTCCGGTGGGACCCGGATCGCGAGGTCGGCACGGGCCAGAGAGCAACCGTGTTCGTATGCAAGTCAAGGTCGATTCGGATACTAACTATTCCTTGTGACGCTCTTGAGACGCTGCGTCGTTATACTGAATTATAAAGCTGAGAAATGCGCTGAGATAAGCCGGCACAAATCGTATGAACCGAGTTGGCCGGGTAAAAACTGACACCCTTGTTCCTCACCTCTGTCTACTACCCGATCTCTATCACGTTAATCTTTACTCGCCCGTAGATACAACGGCATGTTTGGAAGCCGCCTAAGCCAGAGAATCATAGCCTGAAAGGAATCGGTGATGGGCGCTCATCAAGATTCACGGCTGCATGAGTGGATCGCGAGGGGCAAGGAGACTGGCAAATTTCGTGAGACCCGCACGGTCGTGTTGGCTTATTGCATGGATGAACGCACGGTGCTGCCCTGGATTGTAGATGTAGTGAAGGGGCGTATGACGGAAGAGAATGCGCTGAGCCTGATGGAGCGCGTTATTCAATAGACACAATGGTTATCGTAGGCGTGGCCTACCTGATTGAGGAGTAAAGAATCGTGGACCCGGATCAGACGCAAGAATTCATCATTGACACTACCATCGCTGCTGCCAAATCAGGCAACCCTGTGCCGGAAACTAGCGCTATCCCAGAAGTGGGCTGGAGCCTTGACAAGGGCGTTACACGAGAAAATAACGAGGACAGCCTGGCGGCTGTCACCCTGAACCATGCCAGTGACACGACTTCTCAAACCGTCTGGGTATATGCGGTTGCCGATGGGATGGTAGGACACGCCGCAGGCGAAGTCGCCAGT
>JACRBK010000465.1 GCA_016234525.1 Chloroflexota bacterium | reverse complement strand
TCAGCAGGGCGGAGTCTAATAACGCCTGGTTGTGATATTCAGCCGCCGCGACCAACACCGCGGCCATGCCGATGGTAAAACGATCAGGTTGGGCAAAACCGGGCTTAAAAAATCGCCATGCCGCCTGCCCGCCCATCTGATCCCACTGCGAGGTGGTACTCGCCTCCTGGATGCTGTGCCAGTCGAGTTGGTTAAATTGAGTCTGGATCGCCTGGGCGCGGTCGGCGGGCGCTCCCCACAACATCACGGTACTGGCGATGGAGGGATTCAATACCGAATACTGCAAGCCTGTTTCGTTGCCATACTCGACCGCCGCTGTCATTTCGGGAATCCACACCAGCGGGTGATCAACCAATGACCACGCGCCGGGGCTGCTCCAGATCGGCAGACTGTCCTGCACCTCTAACTGAATTTCGATAACACGACCCCCGACCTGCTGCCGCCGTCCATTAAACGATTGGACCGCGCTTTTTACCCAGTCTTCCGCCAGCGGGCTGACAGCGACGGTAAATTCGATGGGACCTTTGTCTTCGCTGCTGTTTAGATCGGTGGTTTCGTTCGAGTCATTTGTCCCCGCTTGATCAAGAATAACACCAGCCACGACAACGATGATCGCGGCACCGACTATCAGAAGAAATATCAGCCGAGAACGGGTCATAAAGGCTACCTTTCAGCACACACACTCCCCTGTATGCTCAGAGTATACCAGGATCGTGTTTATCGAGCGCCCAAATTTTAAGGGTATTTGCCACGCTTTGCCCCCCAGTTTAGCTATAATCATTACAGATAGTTCTCAGCCTATTCACCGGAGCAAACAGAAAGAGCGCGATGAGCGGACATTGGGGTTGGTATTCACTAATCTACAGCGAAGACCGCAAAGACAAAAAACGGATCGTCACCTGGCCGCTGCTTAAGCGCGTGCTGGCTTACGGTCGGCCCTATCGCTGGAAAATCGTCTTGTTGTTGATCACTATCTTATTATCCACCGGGATCGGCCTGCTGACGCCGCTGATCTTCCGTGATTTGATTGACAACACCCTGCCTGCGGGTGATACCTCCCGCTTGAATCTACTGGCCCTGGGGTTGGTCCTGATCCCCCTGGTCAATGGGGGAATCGCCGTCCTTCAACGCTGGCTGAATTCCTTCATCGGCGAAGGTGTGATTTATGATCTACGTGTGGGCGTGTATGAACACTTCCAGCGGCTTTCGCTGCGATTCTTCACCCACACCAAAACCGGCGAATTGATGAGCCGCCTGAACAACGACGTGATCGGCGCCCAGCGCGCGATCAGCAGCACGATTGTGGACCTGATCACCAACCTGATTCAGGCAGTGGCGATTTTGCTGGTGATGTTCACGCTGGAATGGCGGCTGACCCTGCTGGGTGTGATGGTGCTGCCGGGATTCATCTGGGCGGCGCGGCGGCTGGGTAATAAACTGCGCCTGATCGCCCGCCAGCAAATGGACCATAACGCGCAGATGAACGCCGTGATGGGCGAAACGCTCAACATCGGCGGGGTGCTGCTGGTCAAACTGTTCGGGCGCAGACAGATCGAGGTTGAACGTTTCCAACAGCGCGCCGGTAAAGTGCGCGATCTGGGAATCTCACAGGCCGTGTTAGGCAGCCAGTTTTTTGTCATCTTGGGGCTGGTCGGCGCGGTTGGTACGGCGCTGGTGTACTGGGTCGGCGGACACTTAGTGCTGAGCGGGGCGTTTACTATCGGCACGATAGTCGCTTTCAGTTCCTATCTCGGCCAGCTTTACGCGGTTTTGCAGCAGTTGATCACCGCACCCGTTTTGTTTGCTACCTCCATGGTCAGCTTCGAGCGTGTGTTTGAGGTGCTCGACCTGCCCCCCGACATCGAAGAAAAACCCGATGCTATCGCCTTGAATGACGTGCGCGGCGAACTGACCTTCGATCATGTCACGTTTGAATATCAGGTGGACGAAAGACATCTGCTGAACAATGTTGAACGTCACGGGCAAGAAGACATGATCCAGGCGGCGCTGTCGGGCGACGGCAGCAAAAAAAGCAACGGTCAGACCGCTCCGATCTCCGTTGGCCCCAGCCAGGCCCGCGAGAAAGCGCTCGAAGATGTATCGTTTACCCTGCTGCCGGGCCAACTGGCGGCCTTAGTTGGGCCAAGCGGCGCGGGCAAGACCACCCTCACCTATCTGATTCCGCGCCTGTATGATCCCAGTGACGGGCGGATTTTGTTAGACGGTCACGATCTCCGCGATCTGTCGTTGAGCGCTTTGGCTTCGCAGGTCGGCATGGTGACGCAAGAAACCCATCTTTTCCACGACACGCTCCGCACCAACCTGTTGTATGCCAAACTCGACGCGACGCAGGAAGAACTCGAAGCCGCCTGCCGGGCCGCCAATATCCACGACTTTATCGCCGGGCTGCCTGCGGGTTATGACACGGTGGCGGGCGAGCGCGGCTATCGGCTGAGCGGCGGCGAAAAGCAGCGCATGGCGATTGCCCGCGTGGTGCTCAAAAATCCACGCCTGCTTGTGCTGGACGAAGCAACCAGCCATCTGGACAGCCAATCCGAAGCGCTGATTCAGGATGCGCTAAAAACCGTCATGGCGGGCCGCACCAGCATTGTGATCGCGCACCGTCTGAGTACCATCCTGGCCGCCGACGTGATCCTGGTGATTGATCGCGGGCGGATCGTCGAACGCGGCACACATGCCGAACTGCTGGCGCAAAACGGGTTATATGCGCAGCTTTATGAGACCCAGTTCAGCCGCGAGGCGGAAAGTATCTCCGGTTGATGGGGCGTTCACGCACACGTTTTCGGTTGTAGATCACTCAGTCCATGCAAAGGCAGGAGCGCCATTCGCGACTCCTGCCTTATTTATTTACCGTTTTTTCGCATCTGCTCCCCACGTCACGTAAAATTGACAGCGCATAATCTCTAGCTCTCTTTTTAAGGACACCTATGGACTACATTAATCTCAATGGAGCCTGGCGGCTGTATCAGGCGGGCGAAAAAGACGCCATCGCAGCAACTGTACCGGGAACTGTACATACCGATTTATTGGCAGTAGGTAAAATCCCTGATCCTTATTACCGTGATAACGAAGCGCGACTACAGTGGATCGGCGAAACCGACTGGACTTATTCTCGCCACTTTACGCTAGACCAGACTTTTTTAGCGCATGAACGGGTACTGCTGCACTGCGCCGGGCTGGACACGCTGGCTGAGATCACCATCAACCGCCAGCGCGTTGGGCAAACGGATAATATGTTCCGCACCTGGGAATTTGACGTTAAATCCCTGCTGATCCCCGGTGATAACGAGATCGTGATCACCTTTAGCGCGCCCGCTCCCTATGGCCGGAAACGGCTGGAAGAACACGTTCTGCCCAATTGGAACGGACTAAAAGGCGGAAACTGGCTGCGCAAAGAGCAGTGTAATTTCGGTTGGGACTGGGGTCCGAATCTGGTGACGTGCGGCATCTGGCGTAATATCCGGCTGATCGGGTTCAACACGGCGCGGCTGGCCGATATTCACATCCGGCAGGATCACAGCGTCCCTAATCAGGTCACGCTGCGCTGCCAGACGCAGATCGAACGGCTGGCCGAAACGCCGCTGAGTATGATGATCAGCGTGAAACTGGATGGGGTCGATGTGACTCAGCTTGATGTCCCGGTTATAGGCAGCACTGCCGCCGCTGAGATCACGATCAACGATCCGGCGCTGTGGTGGCCGAACGGCCTGGGCGATCAGCCACTCTACGAAATCAGTTTCAGCCTGCGCGATGCCCACAGCAGCCAGCTTGACATCCAACACAAACGGATCGGCCTGCGCACCCTGCGCCTGGAACGCGAGCCGGATGAATGGGGCGAGAGTTTCCGTTTTGTGGTAAACGGCGTGCCGTTTTTTGCCAAAGGCGCGAACTGGATTCCAGCAGACTGCTTCGCCCCGCGCATTGATGCGGAATGGTACGCGCGCCTGCTCAAAGACGCTGCCGCCGCGCATATGAATATGCTGCGTGTATGGGGCGGCGGTATTTATGAGCAGGAGATTTTTTACGACCTGTGCGACGAACTCGGCCTCTGCATCTGGCAGGATTTTATGTTCGCCTGCGCCGCTTATCCCACCTTTGATCAAGACTTTATGGTGACGGTAAAACACGAGATCGAAGAAAATGTGCGGCGGCTGCGGCATCACCCCTGCATGGCGCTGTGGTGCGGCAACAACGAACTAGAGCAGGGGTTGATCGGCGATCAATGGACCGAACGCACGATGAGTTGGGAAGATTATGCCCGCCTGTTTGACCAGATGATTCCTGAAGTGACCGCACGGCTCGATCCTGATACATCTTATTGGCCGAGCAGCGCCCACAGCCCGCTTGGCAATCGCCAGGACTTCAATAACCCTAAGTGGGGCGATGCACATATCTGGGATGTGTGGCACGGACTCAAGCCGTTTGAATATTACCGCACCTGCTATCACCGTTTTAACAGCGAATTCGGCTTCCAGTCGTTCCCCGAACCGCGCACTGTCTACAGTTATACCGAACCGCACGAGCGCAACATCACCAGTTATGTTATGGAATGGCACCAGCGCAGCGGCCCCGGCAACCGGATCATCATCCAATATTTACTGGAATGGTTCCGCATGGCGACCTCGTTTGAGATGACGCTCTGGCTCACTCAGATTTTGCAGGGTATGGCGATGCGTTATGCGGTGGAACACTGGCGGCGCATCATGCCGCGCGGCATGGGGACACTCTATTGGCAGATCAACGACTGCTGGCAGGTGGCAAGCTGGTCTTCGCTGGATTATTTTGGGCGTTGGAAAGCGCTGCACTATATGGCCCGCCAGTTTTACGCGCCAGTGGTCGTGTCGGGAATTGAAAATATCGAGACGGCTAGCGCCGAAATTCACATCACCAGCGACACACGCCACGATCAAAGTGGGGTAGTGGTCTGGCACTTGACCACCGCCACCGGCGAAACAATCGAAAATGGACGGCTGGCGGCTGAAATTCCCGCGCAGCGCAGCCGGATGATCACCACGCTGGATTTCAAAAAAGCGTTTGAGCAGTACGGCCCGCGTAACCTGCTGCTATGGCTCGATTTGCAGATAGAGGGGAATACGGTATCGCGCAGCCTGGTGTTGTGGTCGCGCCCCAAACACCTGGACCTGCTCGATCCGGCGATCAAGGTGCAGATCACGACAGTGAATGAATTCACCTATCAGGTTAGCTTAACTGCCGAAAAACCCGCGCTGTGGACCTGGCTCCAACTGGATTTCGACGCGCAGTGCTCCGACAATTTTGTCCATCTGCGACCCGGCGAAGCGCAGACAATCACTGTCAATACCAGCCAGGCCGCCACGCCTGCCGAATTTTCTCAAGCGCTGCGGGTGTGTTCGCTGTACGACACCTATCAGCCGTAAATTTTTAGCCCCCCTTGATCCCCTCCCCACTGCGCTGCGCTAGTGGAGAGGGGAAGGTCTTTAAACTGGGCGCTGTGACACCCGCCTACATTCCACAACCCTGCTCTTGCTGATCGCTGACAGCTACCGCTGCACCTTGTGCCGCGCAATTAGATCGCGGTAGACCAGGGCGCTGCGTTTGAGGGTGCGCTGCTGCGTGGCATAATCGGTATAGATGAGGCCAAACCGTTTGCTATAGCCATGCGCCCATTCAAAGTTATCCAGCAAGCTCCAGGCAAAATACCCCTTGAGCGGGACTCCCTGCTCTAGCGCCTGTTCGCACGCCTTCCAGTGGGCTTGATAATAGGCGATCCGATCCGGGTCTTCGACCACGCCATCCTGCGGAGTAGGATCGTCATATGCGGCGCCGTTTTCAGTGATATAAATGGCGGGCGGCGCGTAATCTTTCCACACGCGCACCAACAGATTACGCAGCCCATCCGGATACACTTCCCAATTCATCTCGGTATGAGGATTGCCAGTCATGCGCACCCGGCGCGTCTTTGTGGGGCTGGTGTCATCTGCCGCCACGACGCCGCGCGTATAATAATTGATCCCCAAGAAATCCGTTGGCACTGCCGCCTGTTTGATTTCCGCCAGATCAAGCCCTTCGAGCGTCTCCCCTAATGAGGCCACCATATCGGCAGGATATTCACCCTTGAACACGGGGTCTAAAAACCAACGGTTGCCGAAACCATCATCACGGCGCACCGCTTCACGATCCGCCTGGGAATCGCTAGCCGGGTCGAGCCAACTGAGATTTAGGGTGATCCCAACCTGTGCGCCTGCGCAGTTGCGGCGAATGATAGGAACCGCCGCCCCATGGGACATTAAGAGATGATGCGCCACTTTGAAAGCCGCCACCCGATCACTGAGGCCGGGAGCGTGGTGTCCAAACATATAACCGACATAGGCCACCACCAACGGCTCATTATGGGTAATCCAATCCTTCACCCGGTCGCCCAGGCGGCGCGACATGAGATCGGCGTATTCGCTGAACCACTCGATGCTGGCGGGGACCTGCCACCCGCCGCGATCCTGGAGCGCCTGCGGGTAGTCCCAGTGATTCAAAGTAACAAAAGGGCGGATGTTATGGGCCAGCAGTTCATCCACCAGCCGGTCATAAAAATCCAGCCCGGCTGGATTCTGCACTCCGATACCTTGAGGCAGCACACGCGGCCATGCAATTGAAAAACGGTAGGCGGGCACGCCTAATTCGGCCATCAATGCGACGTCTTCGCGGTAGCGGTGATAGTGATCGCAGGCAACGTCGCCTGTATCATTATTATTGACTTTGCCCGGCGTATGCGAAAAACGATACCACACACACTCGCCGCGCCCATCTTCTAACATGCTGCCTTCGATCTGGTAACTCGCGGTAGCCGTACCCCATACAAAATTTTTCGGAAACCCCATTTTGATGTTCTTCCTTCCAGATAAAATGCAAATCCTAAGCCCATACGCCCCCTATAGACCACCGCCGAACGCACGGCGATAGTATACCGTCTATTCCGGTGGTCTGGACTGCCGATCGCTACAGCATTTCCCAAAAAACAGGCGAGGGGGTGAGCCTCGCCTGAAGAAAGTTATCAACAAAAATACCGCTGGACCTGAATTTTATTGTCCGGGTACAACATATAACGTCACGGATTGCCCCGGCACAGTGATCTGTCCGCCGCTCAAGTCGGCGTCTTCGATGGCAGCAGCGTTATGGTCCACATCTAACCGCCAGACCTGAGCTGGGCCGCTGATGGCAAAATTATCGATCTTCAACGTGGGCGACTGTTCATCCGGCCCCAGGTTGACAACGATCAGCGTCAGAGTGCCATCCTCGCGCCGGGCGGCATACACCGTCAGATCGTCGCTGGAATAAGTCGAATAGACTAATTCGGAGCCGAACTGTTGGTAAAGCTGGTAGGTATAGTAGGTCGGAAAGATATCGTAACTTCCCATCAGTCCCCAGGTTCCGCGCTCGGTGGGTGTTTGCAGTTCAAAGTAGCTAACTATCGTCATCTGTTCGACGATCAGCCGCCCTAACACATCGGCCCACCAGATCGCGTTATACAGCGAGTCGGTCGTGGCTTCGCCGCCCATGGTGAGCGCCCAGTGCGAATTGGCTTCGGTCATGGCGATAGGCAAATCATCACGCCCGGTGGTCTCTTTGATCAGCGCCCGCAGATTGCGTGCAATCTGGGTCCATTCGGCGGCGTTCTGACGCAGGTCGTCAATCGTGGTCACGGGATTGGCCTGGCTGCGCGGGAACGGGTAACGATGCACTGCCACAATGTCAACCAGATCGCCGTTCGCCAGCAAAAACTCGCGCAGAAAGTCGCGCCCCTCAGAATCCTTGGGATCAACCGCCGGGTTGCCGGTATACTGCGAGGTGTCTGGCCCGATCAGGATGATATTCGGATCAACCGCCAACATCGCCTCGGCAATCGCTCGCCATTCACGGTTATGCTGCTCGGTGGTGTAATTGTCGAACAGGTTCGGCTCGTTGCCGATATACCAGTAACGGACGTTAAACCCCTCGTC
>JACRBK010000077.1 GCA_016234525.1 Chloroflexota bacterium | reverse complement strand
TGGGTTATGTGATGGCCATGCGCGAACTCGCCGCGCAGATTCGCGGGTTAGCCCCGTTTGATGTGATCGTATTTGCCACCAGTTCCGGCGGGACTCAGGCGGGGATGCTGCTCGGCGCGGCGCTGGCCGGGCTGGCCGAGGCCACGCGGCTGATCGGGATCAGTGTAGACCGGCGGGCGGCTGAATTTGTGCCGGAAATCATCACCCTGGCACGCAGCGGCGCGCAGATCTTGGCCCTGGATTGGGAACCTGATCCGGCGAAAATCGAAGTGCTGGATGCTTATATCGGCGGGGGTTATGCGGTAGTCGGAGAGCCAGAACGTGAGGCAATCCGCCTGTTGGCCTGCTTAGAAGGTATTCTCGCAGACCCGGTATACACCGGGCGAGCGTTGGCCGGACTGATCGACCTGGCGCGGCGCGGTGAGTTCCAGGCCGGGCAGCGCGTATTATTTTGGCATACGGGGGGCGCGGCGGCGCTGTTCGCCTATGCGCATGAATTGGGGTAAAATTCGCCGGTTGTTAGTGCCGGGCGCAGCAGGCAGCGCCTCTTTAGTTACCGTGCCGGGATAGGGATCGTTATGCTCGTTCGCGCGTTTCGAGTGACCGACAGACTGAGTAATGCCGTACTGCGCATTGGCGCCTGGTCGGCAATGGTCATGGTAGACCAGGCCGCGCACCTGAAAAACGGCCTGTTTGGGATTCTCATCACCTTCTGGATGGCGACCGCCGGGACAGTGCTTACGGCACAATCGGTCGCCCGGCAGACCAGCCAGACGGCCCAAGGAGTCTCGCAAGAAGTCGCCGCGCGCCGCCAGCAGCGTATGGCCCAGCGTGCCGCCGAAGCGGAACTCAAACCGACCATCATCAAAGACCCCCTGCTCGCGCAAAACCGCGCTCTTAGCGCTTTTGCCGTGCTGCTGCTGCTGGTTTTGCTCACCGTGATGGTGGTACAAAGCACCGATGATGGCAATGATCCACTCACTTCGGGCGGCGGCGGACGCTGGCCCGATGCGCGCAGCACAGCCCCGGCAACAGCCCTCTTTCCGACGGCTATCCCGACCGCTACTCCGGTGCCTGATCCGCTGCGGGTGGGCGGGAGTATTGTGTATACCCTGCGCGAAAACGGCCAGGAAGACTTGTGGGCGATTGCGGTCGGCGAAAACAGCCCCCCGCTGCGCCTGACCAACAGTCCGGCTGATGAACGCGACCCCGCCTGGAGTCCTGATGGGACGCGGATCGCCTTTGCCAGCAACCGCGACGGCAACTGGGAACTTTATATCATGCAGGTGGACACCGGGCAGATCACTCGCCTGACTTACAGCCAGGGGTTTGAAGGTGCACCGACGTGGAGTCCTGACAGCGTATGGCTGGCCTATGAGGGTTATTACCAGGAATCGCAAGATCTGGATATATACCTGATCAGCACCGACCCGGCCCGCGCCGCCAGCGAAGGCGCTCAACGCGTCACGACTACCCCTGGCCCTGATATTGAGCCGGATTGGGGACCGGACGGACGGCATATCGCCTATGTAAGCTGGCGCACCGGCAACCAGGAGATTTTTATTATCAGCCTGGATGAAGGTGATACTTTAGCGGTCAACCTGACGAATACCCCTGACATCCACGAAGACTATCCAACGTGGAGCCACAGCGGGGTGAACATCGCCTACAGCGCCAATGTGGACGGCGTCGAAGGGGTGTGGATCAAACCTGCCCAACAGATCGACAGTACAAACAAACTAATCGGCAAAGGCCGGATGCCCGCCTGGGCACCAAATGACGGCAGCGTGGTGTATGCGCTGGACCATGACCGGCAGACTCAACTGCTGGCCGGGACTATCGGCCAATTCGGGGCGGCGACAGATGCTATCGCGCTGCCGAGCCTCGCCACCGATCCCCATTGGACACAGACCGTCCTGCCCGGCCCGTTGGTCGCCAGCGGCGGACTTCCCCCCAGTGCTGAAACCGCCCAGGCGCTCTATATCGAAAACGAGCAAATACAAAGCACCGGACTGTATGGCATGGCGCTGCTAGATAACGTTAATGTGCCACAGCCCTACCTTTCGGATCGGGTGAACGACTCATTTGAGGCCATGCGGCGGCGCACGCTGACTAAAGCCGGGTATGATTTTTTCGGCACACTTGAAGAAGCCTTTTGGTATCAGGATCGCCCGGTAGACCCCGGCGAACCACGCGAAAACTGGCACTACACGGGTCGGGCGATCTCCATCGACCGCAACCTGGTTTACGCCGGGGTGCCGACGCCGGTTGAAGTTGTGCGCGAGGATATTGAGGTCAACACCTATTGGCGCGTCTATCTGCGCGTCACCGATGCGGCGCAAAACGGCGCGCTCGGTGAACCACTGCGCCGGATGCCCTGGGATTTAGCGGCGCGCAGTAGCGGTGATGTCGAGGATTATGAGCGCGGCGGGCGGCTGAAAGACCGTATTCCTACCGGTTATTATATTGACCTGACCCAACTGGCGGAAGATTTCGGCTGGGAGCGGCTGCCCGCGCAGCGCACCTGGCAGTATAACTTTGCCGCGATCCAATATTGGGAATTCGTCAAAAGTGATGGTCTCAATTGGGACACGGCCATGCTGGAATTGTATGATCAGCAGGACTTCGCGGGCTTCTTGAGTGAGGCCACCCGCATCCCGGCGCCGCCACCGCTGCCGACAGAATCACCCACGCCGGAGATTTTCCGTTCTCCGACGCCCTTACCGCCCGATTTGCAGTCGTAAAGAGGTATTTGTTCACCTCCCCCCACCCTTTAATCTCCTCCCCCTCATCGGGGAGGGGGAAACTCCTGTTCTTCCCTTATGGGAGAAGGGGTCGAGGGATGAGGGATGAATACATAAAGAGACTATGGAACGATCCCGACACTTGCAAGGTTTTTTGATCCTCGGCTTCCTGGTCATCTTGGGCGGCCTGTACCTGTGGCAAAATAATCAACCCGCTGTCACCGTCGCTGTGCCAGCCGCAACACCCACCCCAGGCGAAGCGCCACCCGAAGCCTGGCAGATTGCGCTCGAAACTCAGGTTGCCGCCGCTGCGATGCCGCTGGCAACTCCCGATCTCGCGGCGACGGCGTTTGTGCCCCCTACCCTGCCGCCGGTGCAAACCGCCGTGGTTATGCAGCCAGCGCAGGTTCCCGTCACGCCCTGGCCGACGCCTACCCCGTTCCCAACACAAGATTTCGGTTCGTCCTTTGATCCAACGCTGTATCCCAGCCCAACCGGGGTCGTGGTGGAGGAACCGTCTGAGGTCACCGGGTTTTCACCACCGCCCGAACAGGTCCCACTCAGCCCGCAGATCAACGATCATTTCTGGCTGATCCGCCCGGTTGATGCCAGTGCTAACAGCGCCAGCCTGTTTTATTATGCCTTTGGTTCTGATGGGGCCAATGATGATTTTCGGGTGCATCACGGAATCGACATCCCCAACCCCACCGGCGAAAAAATCTATGCCGGGGGATCGGGAACTGTGGTCTATGCCGGAGACGGCGGCAAAATTGTAGATACACAGGATATTGATATTTATCCATCGTATGGCAATGTGGTTGTGATCGAACACGATTTCGGCTACCGGGGTCAACGGATTTACACACTCTATGCGCACATGGCCGCGATTTTGACGGAGCAAGGCCGCTATGTTGAGGCGGGGGATGTGATCGGGCTGATCGGTGGGACAGGCGATGTCAGCGGGACACACGTCCACATGGAAGTACGGGTCGGGGAAAACAAGTATTTTTCAGTATATAACCCGCTGCTGTGGGTCGCGCCGTTTTTAGGACACGGTGTGGTTGCCGGGCGGGTGGTAGGGCCGAATGGAGACTTTGCCGATGATGTGCTGGTAACACTCAGCCGGAATGGGCGCGTCGTCCAGACTACTACCACCTATATGCAGCCTAAAAAATCGGGGCAGCGCAGCGGATGGCATGTGGTCCCGGATCCGGTATGGCAGGAGAATTTCGTTTTGGGCGATGTCCCCGCCGGAGAGGATTATGAGATCAGTGTGTCGATGGGTGGGCAGCGTTTCGCCGACATTATCGATGTACAGACCGGGACCACTCATTTTGTGATCCTGGGCTGGGAGATCGCTGCGACTCCGCAGGCCGTCGATTAACAACCTACCGATCCATCAGCAGCGCCGGAACTATACGCCTGCCCTACGCTTGGCTGATATGGGCGTCCGGGAGTGTGTCATTCTTTGCCATTACTGGGGCTATTGGCTACACTGGACGCGATGTGAAGGCGAATGCGCTTCGCGCCGCCTTTTTGGTTGAGGAGTAGAGTTTAAGCGAGGTAACGAATGACAGCTTATTTGCGGATATCTCACCGCCTGATCCAACGTGCCGGACTGGTGGTGCTGGGCCTGATCCTTTGCGCCGGGCTGCTAAATCTGGCCCCCCTGCCGGTCCATGCCCAAGACGGACCCACCATTATCAAGCCGATCACCGTCGGGCAAACCGTGACCGGAACGCTGGACTCACAAACTTTCATGCAAATGTACCGCCTGACTGCCAGCACAGGCGATACGATTAACCTGGATGTCACCACCACCATCGAAGCGCTTGCCCCAGTGGTTCTCCTTACCGATCCGGCTGGCACCGTGATCGCTCAAGACATTGACCAGGCTACGGCCACGACGGCCAGCATCGGTGACACCACGCTGCCCAGCAGCGGCACATATCATATTATTGTCGTGCGCGGCACCGGCCCTGATGGCGATGCCAGTGGATCATTCACCCTGCAATTGGGTGGGATTCAGCAGGTCGGTGGGCAAACCGTCAACCTTGAAAACGGCGGCATTTCTTTCGAGTTAGTATGGAACGCAGCGGTCAACCTTGATCTTGAAGTGCGCGACCCAGTCGGCGGCACGGTACAGTGGCGCAACCCCGGCTCTCCGAGCGGCGGGGTGCTGGATGCAGACGTAAACGCCAACTGTGATGCAGCCATCGCCACCAGCCCCACCGAAATTATCGGCTGGCCGGTGGGAACTGTCCCGGCGGGAAGTTATGAGGTTATCGTTTATTACAACGACATTTGCGAAGTCGGTGGCTCACAGAGCTTCACACTGAACAGTGATGTCAACAATGAAACGCCCCAGGTGATCAACGGCACGATCAACCCCGGTCAGGCGTATCTGGCCCGGCTGCTCATCAACGCCGATGGCACATGGAGTCTGGTCAATGGCGGCGTTAACGCCGGGTTGAACGTGTCGGTATTCCGCCGCGAAATCGCCAGCGCCCAAACCGTCGCCGTAGGCAGCACTGTCTCCGGGACCATTACGAACAGCGTCCCGGCGCAGGCGTATCTGTTCGATGCGACTGCCGGAACCACCGTAAACATTGCCATGAACGCCCAAAGCGGCAGCCTGGACCCCTATCTGGTCTTGCTGGGGCCGGACGGCCTGCCCCTCGCCGATAACGACGATGCGGTAGACACGACCGATTCGGCTATCAGTCGAAGCCTGGCAACCGATGGGCAGTATACGATCATCGCTACGCGCTATGCGCTGAGCATCGGCGGCACAGAGGGCGAATTTACCCTCACCCTGGCCGCCGGAACGGCTGTTACCGGGATTCCGTCAGGGGACGCCACGACCACGGATACGGGGACGACCGACACGACTGGCACGACGACCACGGGCGTGATTTTGCCGCAGGGCGCGATCCAGGTCAAACTGGAATGGACGACTAACGCGGACCTACAACTGCTGGTGCGTGATCCACGCGGCGATTCTGTGTACGATGACATTCCGACGATTGCCAGCGGCGGCGTGTTGGAAGCTGATGGGAATGTGAATTGCTTGGAAACCTCCACCGCGCCGGTTTCCTACATCTACTGGCCGAACGGACGGCTGCAAGCCGGAACCTATGAGATCGAAGTCTGGTTCCAGAGCCAATGCGAAGACACCACCCCGGTGAACTTCGGGCTGTCAGTGGTCGTAGAAGGCCAGACTGTGATCAATACATCGCAGCCCAGCAGCCAGGGGACGCGGTATATGATCACCTTCACCGTTCAGCCCGATGGCACTGTGGTGGCAGGTGCGGGCGGCTTTTTCGATATGGCCGAGGCGAGTTCACTGCAATACCAGACCATGCTCGCCAGCGCTACGCCAATCATCTACAACCAGACGGTGTCTGGCAGCATCACCGACCAGCGGCGCTTCGTGATCTATTCGTTCGAAGGCCAGCAGGGCGAAGCGGTGACGGTAGGGATGCAGGCCAGCGGCGGCACGCTTGACCCGGCACTGTACCTGATCTCACCTGAAGGTATCCAGGTC
>JACRBK010000459.1 GCA_016234525.1 Chloroflexota bacterium | reverse complement strand
GCAGATCCGGCGGCGCGGCGCTGGCGGTGGCGCGGGCATTCGCGGTCGCTTCAGCCATGATCAACAGTTCTTGCTGCGCGGCAGTTGCGGCGGCGACCTGCGTTTCCGTTCCCTCAAAATCCGCCGTCGCCGTCTGCTGGATCGCCTGCTGAGTCGCGGCAATCTGAGCGTCTACTGTTGCGGTCTGGTTGTTGATTTCTTGGGTGGCGGTCGCGGCGGCAAAACGAGCCTGCTGCGTGGCGGTGGCGCGCGCGTCGGCAGTCGCCCCGGCCATGATCAGCAGTGCGTCCTGCGTCGATGTCGCCCCGGCTAAGGCCGTCGTATACAGAACGGATTCTTGTGTCGAGGTGGCGAAAGAGTCAGCGGTAGATTCACGGTCAAACACCGCCTGGCGCGTTTCTGTTGCTGCGAAATTGAGCGTCGGAGTCGGGGTCCAGGCGTCGGCGGTCCCGGTTAGGGCCAGCGCGACAGCAGCCTCTGCCGTCTGCCCGCCATTGACCTGAGCCGTTTGAGTCAGCCCCAATTCAGCCACGACGGTGCTGCGCAGCATTTCCGGCGCAATCGTTGACCGTGGGGTCTGATTGTCGCCCTGGGTCAGCAGCAGGACCAGCACCACGACCAGCGCGATCAGCAGCAGCCCGCCCATCACCCAAAAGACCGGCTGTTTATAAGCGGGCGGCGCTTTGGTGATCGTGACCAGCGGCGAATTAGTGTTAAACGATACCAGCGAGCCGGGGCCGAAAGTGGCTGTTTTTTTGCGCGTCACCGGGCCATCAAAAAAGCCGCTGAGTTCGCCGGTTTGCCCTCGAATGGCGGTGTCGAATGCCTGCGCAAACGCTGTCACGGATTCCCAACGGTCTGCCGCGTCTTTTTTCATGGCGCGCTCTAACACATCCTGCACCTGATAGGGCAGGTCGGCGCGGAAGGACTGCGGCGGGGTCGGGTCTTCGTTGAGATGTTTGTGCAGCAGGCCGTAAGGCGTCGTTGCCTCAAAGGGCAGCCGTCCCGTCAGCATCTGGTAGAGCGTAACCGCCAGCGCATATTGATCGGCGGCTGGTCGCAGCGTCTCAGATCGCCACTGTTCGGGCGGCATGTACATTGGCGTACCGATAGGCGATCCGCTCGATGTGTACGACGTGGAAGACTCGACCAGCTTGGCGATCCCGAAGTCCACGATATAGGCGATCCCCTGGTCGTCAAACATGATATTGCTCGGCTTGATATCGCGGTGAATCACGCCCCGGTTGTGCGCATAATCGAGCGCGCTTGCCAGTTGTTTCATCAGTGACGACGCTTCACCCAGCGAGGGGAGCGGCTTATTTTGTTCGGCGCGGGACATCAACCGATCTTCAAGTGTGCCGCCGGTCAAAAGCCGCATCACCACGTAACTGATCGTATCTTGTACGCCATAGTCGTACACCGGGACGATATGGGCATGTTCGAGCGCCGCGGCGGTTTTGGCCTCGCGGTAGAAGCGTTCCAAATATCCCGCTTCAGCCGCCAGCCCCGGAAACAGGATTTTGATCGCCACATCGCGTTCGAGATTACGCTGATAGCCGCGATAGGCCACGCCCATCCCGCCGATTCCTAATATTTCACGTAGTTCGTATTGGCCGAGAGTCTGGCCCGCCAGATTATGAAGTGTCATGGGATGCTGTCCCGTTGGGTTGATTATGTATAGGATCAGATTATAACACCGTGAAGGCAAGTATAGAGGGATTGGCGCAGCGCGTCAAAAGTATTGGCGGCGGGATAGGGACAGACGAAGGAGGAGGTTTGAATCAGGTTATAGAATAACTCCCCCCAAAGTTCGGGTCTTTGAAAGACTCCCTACTTAAGCGTATAATGATGATTATTAATGAATCTCATCCACTCCTTTCCGTCCGAGCGCACCAAACAAGAGCATATAGGGAGAACGGCGAGCGATGGGGCAGCATGTATATATTTCGTACCGCAGCGAAAACGGTGAGTTTGTCGCTGAACTAACACGCCAGCTTGAAGGCGCTGGGTTTCAGGTTTGGTCCGAAAATGAACGGCTGCGGGTGGATGAAACCTGGCGTGAGCCGATGGATCAAGCCATGCGCGATGCGTTCGCGCTGGTGACGGTCATGACTCCGGCGGCTAACGCCTCAGAACACATGAAATATGAGTGGACGTTCAGCCTCGGCGTGGGCGTCAAAGTGATCGTTTTGATCATCGAGCCGACCGATCTGCCGCCGCGTTTGATGGCGCTGCCCCGGCTGGAATTCGGTGATCCAGCGGCGCGCCCCTGGGGACGGCTGATCCGGCTGGTGCAAGAGGCATTTGACTCACAGCGGCGGCCCATTCTCCCGGCCCGGCCCGGTCTCGAACGCCAGGCTGCACCCCCGCTAGGATCACCACGTCCTAACCCATTTGAGCGCCGCCGCCGTGAATTTGACGACGAAAACAGCGAGGGTGGTCAAACCGGGTCGGCAAAAAGTGTGCCGGACCTGATCAAAATCCTTCAGGACGAAGACGCGAACGGCGAAGAACGCGCTGTAGCAGCGCGGCGTTTGGGTGAGGCGGGCGATAAGTCCGCGATCCCGGCGCTGACACAGTCCCTGCGAGATGATGATTGGAATGTGCGCGAAGCAGCGGCACGTGCGCTGGGCAAACTCAAGGCGGCAGGCGCTGTCGTGGGCTTGCTAGAGGCGCTGCGTTGGGGACGTCCCGGCCCATTTGGGGGCGGGGGCAGCGCGGTGTTCGTCACCGCAATCCGCGAGATCGGCGCGCTGGCGGTCCCGGTGCTGGTCGATGCGCTGGGAGATGAAGATGTCAGGATGCGGCTGCATGTCGTGGACCTGCTGCGCGAACTGGGCGAATCGGAATCGGTGATCGCCTTAGCGGGCGCGCTGCGTGATCCTGAGTGGCGGGTGCGCTGGAAAGCGGCGGATGCGCTCGGACGGTTGGGCAGCCCGGCAGCGGTCCCTGATCTGGTTTCCATGCTGACCGATAACGCCAAAGATGTTCAGATCGCGGCGGCCTGGGCGTTGGGCAAAATTAAACACGAATCGGCGGTCCCCGGCCTGGTTAAACTGCTGCGCGACCGTGAATGGCGGGTACGGTGGGCAGCGGCGGAGGCTCTGTGGGAAATCGGCGAAGTCGCCGTGCCGGGGCTGCTCGAAACGCTGCGCGACCCGGATGAATATGTACGGCGGGCAGCAGTGCGCGCCCTGGCGGAGATCGGTGAGCCAGCCATTCCCGAATTGATCCGCACCCTATCTGATACCAATTGGGATGTGCGGTGGAGTGCTGCCGCCGCCCTGCAAGAGATCGGCAATCTGGCGGTCCCGGCGTTAGTGACGACCTTAACCGATCAAAGCTGGCAAACGGCCTGGGCTGCTGCCGAAACCCTCAAACGGATCGGCACGCCCGAAGCGATGCAGGCGGTTGAAGTGTGGCGCAAGGGCCGCGAATCCGGCGAGCATGATCGGGTCGAACAGAACATCCCGTAGGCGGGGATAAATCGCTGAAGATCAACCTCACCCCCTGGCCCCCTCTCTACAACGTGGAGAGGGGGAAATGCTGAGCGGCGGTTTGGCCCCTCTCCATGCAATGGAGAGGGGTTGGGGTAAGGCTAATGCATTCTGTTTTCGTCCCCTATTTCCCCCAATTTGATCTATCCTGACAAAATCCTAACATCCCTTATATGAAGCGTTAATTCCCTTGCCGTTAACTTAAGATCATAGAAGTACGCCATCCTGTCGATTTTTGTTCTGCGCCAAAACAGGATGCAGCTACAGCAAGCTGGGGAGTTGGTATGAATATGGCAGGGGATGATCGTGTCCAACGGTTAGTCTCACAATTTACCTGGTTGCGCCAAACTGGGGTCAGCCGTGAAGATGCCTGGGCTGGGATGCAGGTCGATGTCATGGCGTTGGCTCAAGTCGAACGTAACCGCCTGTTGTCGCTGCTGCGCGGCTGGGAAGCCAAAGAAGGCCAGGTATATCGCGCTGCCCAACCCAACGATCCCTTTGAAACCCTGTTTACGCCGCCGGAGGGGTTAAGGGAGATGCGCCAGCAAATGAACAGTAATTCTTCTTCTTTAAGTGCTTCTAAAGGTATTCGCCGGATTCAACCTATCGCTTCGCAGCCTGAAGCTGCCGAGGTTGAATGTCCGGGGTGTCATCGTATGAATCCTTCAGGGCTGCAAAAGTGTACCTCTTGTGGGACACTGCTTGCCTGGGGTGATGTTCATTCGAGAAAAGATGATACACAACCGCTCGGTATGTTAGCCGGAGAAGACGCCCGCTTTACCGAGAATATGGTACTTTATTTATCGGTGGTTGGGTCCAGCGGTGTGATCCGCGTCCGGCCCGGCACCAGCGAGATGATCATCGGGCGGCGTTCGCCCGACAGCGTGATGATCCCGGATGTCGACCTGTCACCCTACGGTGCTGATATTAAAGGCGTTTCGCGGCTGCACGCCGGGCTGCGTCGTCACGGCCAAACGCTGGTGATCACCGATATGGGCAGCCTGAATCATTCGTATGTGAACAACCAACGTCTGCACCCTCATGAAGTGCGGGTGCTGCACGATGCGGATGAACTGCGGTTCGGTCAACTTACCGTCCAGGTTCGGTTCGAGAACGAATAGCCGGGGTCAAGACATCTCGGCGTGAAATACGGGCGCGGCCTGCCGCTCCCTGACTTTTGACAGCTTCTGGCCTTAATTGGCCTTCCCTCCCCACTTGATGGCGGAACCCTTACTGGCGCGGGGGTTCCGTCATCGCTTTTATATTCCCACTGCGGTTTTTATTGCCAACCCTGTTTACCTTTTTCATACCTGGAACTATAATAGTTGAAAGGGAGTGGGTATATAAAGGGGAATCGTATGAGCGAATCATCTTGTGAGTTCATCGATGGCTGCCCGATGTTCCGCTATTTTCGTAATACTGCGAAATTGATCTACCAGGAATTATACTGCAACGGAAAATTTACCGACTGTGAACGCCGCACGCGCCGGATGGCAGGCAAACCGGTTCCTGCTAATCTGCTTCCCAACGGTGCTAAACTGTGGCGAGATGAGGAAAAACCGCCGCCCCTGTGGGAATAAGGGCCTCAGTCGGTCAACGGTGAAGAAAGTTTGCTAAACACCACCACGACGTGCATCGTTCCCAAGATCAAACGATCTCCATGCGCGACGAGATGCGGCTCATAGGCGATCAGGCGGGTATCGTTCAGGTGGGTTCCGTTGGTGCTGCTCATATCGACGACGAGCAGCGTTTCCCCCTGGCGCTGTAACATACAGTGGCGGCGTGATACCCCGTGTACGTGTGCGCCGTAGGAACTGAGATCGATTATCGCATATTCGCTTGGGTTGCTGTCTTCGGACAGGCGGCCTAAGACCGTAGGCCGTTCGAGCGGCAGCGTGATGCACGAAGCTGACGGCAAGAATTGAAGCAGTACCGTCTCTGAGGGATCAAGCTGGTCGCGGCGGCGGGGCGGGGCGGGGAGAATCGTGGGTTTTCGTTTTAGATGCTGCGTTTCGGGCCTATCGGATCGATGCATCCGAATGGTGCAGTGCGGGCATTCGCCATAGATGGCGGGATAGCGCTCACCACAGGATGGACAGATCGTGAGATGCGAGTCGGATTTTGGCGGTGTGTCATACAAGCCAGCCACAGAAAGCCCCTTCCACTTGCTGTTTAGCTTATGTGTGATCGTTGATGCTTGTTCTTTCTAAGCAATTTTCACAAATAATTAGACCGCGCTGCCCAGGTTAATCTTTCACAAGATTTTCAGGCCGCGCGGTTTATATTCTGCCTTCGTTTAACATGCGTGAGGCTTGTTCGCAGAAAATGTCGAATACGCCGCGATGCAGACGGCTGCGCGAGGGGTTATCTAGATATAACAGTCCGATGACTTGATCTTGTGCGCGCAGCGGCCCACACAATATCACGCCCTGCATCTGGCTTTGGGTGTCTACAAATAATTGAGCCTCGCCGGAATCGAGCGTTAAAAAGATAGCGCGCCGGTCTGGGTTGACTTCGGTATGCGCGATATACTGGCCGCTGAGGTTGCGCCCGGTGAGATACCGCATCCGCCCTTCGGTGTCATAACGAATCACAAACCCGATCTGCGCATTAAACTGTTTGAGGGCGCGCATCACCAGCGCGTCCATACTCGAGGCCTGCCCTGGCGCGGGATGCCGTCCATCCAACATCAAGTCCGCATTCGACATGGAGTCGCTCGTGTGCCGTTCCTGGTACTTGACGTCGTGATGCTCATGGGGTTCATAGTCATCATAACGATTACGCGCCGGTTCACGCCGTTCCGTTTCCAGCATTTCTGGTTTTTTGAGGAAAGCAATCAACCGCTGCACAAGCCCTGTGTCACGTGGCATGGCACTACCTCAACCCAACAAAAAAAAGACCCGTATTTACCCGATTCAGATTTAGTATATCATTGATTTTGAGTTGTGGTCTAATCATCAAAAATATCCTAACATTATTCTTAGAACTATTTAATGCCTTTTAATTCCGAATCAAGGGGCAAAGCCGATGAACCGGACGCGGATGTTTCTTTTGATCATTGATGGGGCGGCAGTTATTGGGGTGGTTGTCTTTAGTGTATTGGCCGCCTTAGAACGTGATAACTCACTTTATGTGGTCGGACAGATTGTGGGTGCGCTGATTATTTTAGGCTGTGTGCTGCTCTTGCGCCGGATGAACAACCCTCTTTGACTCCTACCTATCATATGATGTTTCGCTACAAGAGGCAAGTTATCGGTAACATCAGAAAAACAAAGAGGCAAAGAGTAGGGGCGCAGCCAACCGCCGCGCCCCTATGGATGACGTTTATTGCATCGCCGCGCCGAGATTCGTGCACGCCGGACACGACCCACCCGGACGGATGATCGCGTAACCGGCCAACGGGTCATCGCCGTAGGCGCTGAAATCGACATTCCAGACGATCATCAGCCGGACTTTGCCGCTGCTGCGCGAAAGCTGCGCGGCACGTCCGAGCCACTGGGCCTGCTGCGCCACCGTGGTATTCTGTCCCCAGGCGAATCCGGCAGACAGTGGAGCGTAACCTTCAGGGGTGACATAGCCCAGTTCGGTAAAGCACAGCGGTTTTGCGCCGCCGAACGCGCCCGAATAGGTATTGACCATGCCCCAGAAGTAGCGCGTGTAATAGTTGTCGCCGCGCGGGTCACCGCTGGTCGCATCGGGCGATACGATGCCTTCATTGTAATGGATGCCGATGCAGTCCATGTACTGGGCCGCGCCCGCCGACACCATACCCCGGATATACCGGTCATCATTCCACACGCGATCAACGCCGAAAGCGCCTTCGGCCCCGGTCGGAGCCGGTGCGCCGCTGATCACCATCACGCTCGCGTTGGCACGCTTGATCTCGGTATAGGCTTTGGAGAGCATCTTGGTATAACTCGCCGGGTTGATCTGGCCCATCGGCCATTCGCGGTCGAGGTTTTGTTCGTTCCAGACTTCTACTGCATCCGGCCCCAGCCGCGCAACGCCTGACAAGAAGCCCGCGAACTGGTCCATATAACCATCGCCGCCCGCGCCCAACTGCGCCGGGTCGCCCACGACGCTCAACAGGATGCGGAAGCCCTGGCTGTGCGCCTGGTTGATCATACCGGCAGCGCCGTCAGGCGAGTCGCCCAATTTGTATCGAAGCTGGCGTTTTACCCAGGTCATCTTGGCCTGCCGCATTAGATCAGGATAGCCGAAGCTGTCTACCTGACCGCCCAGTTCAAACGAGCCGATGCTGGTCGGCGGCGGTGCAACCGTTGGCTGGCCGGGGGTGGTTGGGGGTGGGGTGGTTCCCCCAGCGGGAATCTTGAGCACTTGCCCAACATAGATCAGGTTCGGGTTGGTGATCCCGTTCAGGGCGGCTATCGCGCTGGTTGTCGTGCCAAATTTAAGCGCGATGCGGTACAGCGAATCCCCCGCCACAACGGTATAGGTTCCGCCTTGTGGGACAGCTGTTGCCCCAGGGACGGGTGTCGGCTGCGGGACAGCCGTCGCGCCGGGGACGGGTGTCGGCTGCACCACGGTCCCAGCCGGGGGGATTTTGAGCACCTGCCCGACATAGATTAAATTCGGGTTGGTAATCCCATTATAGGACGCCAGCACGGGCCAGGAAGTCCCGTAGCGCAGCGCAATGCGGAACAGGTTTTCACCTGTTTGAACGACATGAGTTGTCGTAGCGCCGCCTTGTGCGCGGACGGGCTGTATCTGGTCCCACGCCGGAGCCGCCAGGACGATGATCAAAAGGCAAATCAAAATCCATCGAACACGCATGATTGTAAGCTCCCTCAGTCAGAGTATCAAAAGGGTATGCCTCCATCATATATAAATTTGCGATTTGCACAACTGATCACCGGGGCATCGTGGGCACAGCGTCAGATAGCGCGAACGTAGGGGAAAGGGTTGCCATTCGTGGTCAAAAGGATCACGTGATTTGTGTATACTGAGAGCGTGTCTGTAAATTCAAGACCGGAGAGAATATCTTCTAGAAACATCCGGCAGAAAAGGGTTTTTGTAGGGGCGCTGCTTGCGGCGCCCTGGGCAGGGCAAGCCCTGCCCCTACGATTGACCGGATTTTCCTTAAAGGCCCATAATTT
>JACRBK010000458.1 GCA_016234525.1 Chloroflexota bacterium | reverse complement strand
TGGAAATTCACCCTGATGACGCCGCGAACCTGGGGCTGACATCAGGCGATTGGGTAGAAACCACCTCACGGCGGGGCACTATCGTCTGCCGGGCGCTCGTCACCGGGCGATCTCCGGCGGGAACTGTTTTTCTGCCCTTCCATTTCATTGAGGCCGCCGCGAATGTCTTGACGCTGGATAAGATCGATCCCCGTGCCAAAATTCCCGATTACAAAATGACAGCGGTTCGACTGCGCAAGGTCGAAGTGCCACTTGACCGCGCCGGAGCCGAAATTCCATTCAATGAACGCGGGACGATCAAAGACCCACTCTCGAACGTTCATTGATCCTTTTCCCCTTGTTTTTTGGTTCTGGCAGCGGGCTGCAAAATGCCCGTTGCCAGAACATGCCCCGGTTGATAAACTCGATAAGTTATTTTTCCGGCTACTAGCGCGTTGGAGCACCTGCATATGGCACGGCGGTTGAGCTTTCTCCTGGCTGTGATCTTCTTATCGGCCAGGGTGTTGAGCGGCCCGGCACAGGCACAAGGCCCGGAAGGGTTGGTCGTGGTGATCACCTGGCCGGCAGATGGGCAGCAGTTGTTTGGGGTGGTCAACATTTCGGGCAGCGCCCTGCACCCCACCGGGTTCGCCAGCTACACGCTCGAATACAACGATCTCAGCGATCCTAATGCACCCTGGCTGTTAGTTCAGCCGCGTGTTCAGCAGCAGGTCCGCGAAAGTGTGCTGGGAACCTGGAACACGAATGTCGTACCGGATGGCAGTTACCGGCTGCGGCTGCGCGTCTTTTTGGACGATGGGCAGGAGGGAGAATTCGTTGTATCGAATCTCAGAGTCATCAACACTCAGCCTACACCCGTCCCCACAGTCGCTCCGGGCAGCACAGGGGGCGAGCAGACGGGACTAACACCAGGGATTGAGCCGACTTCGGCTGTCGTCCAGCCGCCTAGTAACAACCCGTCGGTGAGCGGTCTGCCCGATCCTGAAATCAGCGCGGATAATGGGGGCGAAACACTGACAGACCAGCCTGTTAAAAAGTCTACGCGGATCAATATCGGGCGAGTGCGCAGCGCGTTCTGCACCGGGGTTTATCTCACCTTTGGACTATTTGCCCTCATGTTGGGTTATACCCTGCTGCGCGGGCGCTTGCGCCCGCTGACACGGCGTTTGATGTGGCAGGCCCAAGATCGCTGGGATAATGATCAGTCCTGATCTGACAAAGTATCTATGAGCGAACGTTATCTGATCGTCGGCCTGGGCAACCCCGGCAAAGAATATGTGGATACTCGCCACAATGTTGGTTTTCGCTGTGCCGATGCACTGGTTAAGGCGCATGGGCTGTCGTATGCTGCCAAAAAACAATCGCACGCCAAGATCGCCGATGGAATCATCGCCGGTAAACGAGTATTGATCGCCAAACCACAGACGTTCATGAATCTCAGCGGCAGCGCGGTGCAGGGATTAGCGGCCTTTTTTAAAATCCCGCCGTCTCAGATTATCGTAATCTTTGATGATCTGGACCTTCCCCTCGGCACGCTGCGGATTCGTGCCAAGGGCGGCGCAGGTGGACACCGGGGTCTGACCGATATTCTGCAACGGCTCGGCACGCAGGATATTCCGCGCATCCGGTTTGGCATTGGCCGCCCGCCAGACCGCATGGATCCAGCGGCATTTGTATTGCAGCGGTTTGGGCCGGATGAAACCGTACACATTGAACAGACAGTTGACCGGGTGATCAAAACGATTGAAACCTGGCTCACTGAAACTATTGAGATTGCGATGAACCGCTACAATGGCTCGGCGGAAGACGTGCTGGCTCGTCAAAATCCACCTAAAGCCGAAATGCCTACCCCAACGCCTGAACAGTCGGAATAAACCCACCAGTGAGGGATAACCCTTAACCATGCAATTAACCGGCCTGTTGGATGTACTGCGCCAGACTGAGGCGTATCAAACCCTGGTTAACCGGCTGCGGGCCAAACAGCCTGTACCGGACCAACACCTGCTGCGAGCGGCACGCCCGTATCTGGTCGCGGCCCTCGCCCAAGATTTACAACGCCCAATCCTGGTGATCACTGGGCGCGTGGATCGTGCCCACAACCTGGCTGAACAGCTTCCCGTCTGGATTCCTGAACGGGCGGTGCAGCGTTTTGCAGAGCCAAGCGCCCTGTTTTATGAACGTGCGCCCTGGACCTCTACGACGATCATCAGCCGTATCAACACCCTGTCCACCCTGGCAAAGCCAATTGGGCTGCGGCGTGATGAATCATCACCGCCGATCATTGTCACATCGGCCTATGCGCTGATGCAAAAAACGCTGCCCGTGCGCGAATTTGTCGCCGGTTCGCGGGTGTTGAAGGTCGGCACGCGGGCGGAGCCGGAAACGCTGCTGCGGTCCTGGCTTCAGTTTGGATATGCGCCCTCGTCGGTGGTGGTCGAACCGGGAACATACTGCCGCCGGGGTGGAATTCTGGACGTTTTTCCCATGTCGTCCAACCAACCAGTACGCATCGAATTTTTTGGCGATGAAGTTGAAAGCCTGCGCGCTTTTGAACCCACCACGCAGCGCTCATCGCACAGCCTGGATCAGGTTGTGATCACCCCAGCGCGCGAAGCCTTGCCGCGTTTTGCGCCGCCCGCCGCCGCCCGGTTGGAAGCCTGGTTCGCGGCTCAACCCGATCCGGCAGACGATGTGACCTCCAGCCAGCCCGATCAAGAGCCGCTAACGAACGGCACCGCATTCCCACTGCTGGAATTTTACCTACCTTACCTGTACAGCTATCCCACCAGCCTGCTCAGTTATGCGCCAGATGACGCGCTGATTATTATTGAAGACTGGGAAACCCTGCGGGATAATGCCGCCGAACTCGAAGAACAGGCGATCAGCCAGCAGCGCGAGAAACAATCCTCCCACCAACTGCCGCAGGACTATCCTCTGCCCTATTTGACCTGGGACGAACTGCAAGATGATCTTTCCACGCGGCAAACGCTGCACCTGGGAGCAAGCCAGGAGTTCGCGTTGGAAAACGATCTGACCACCGGCGATCTGTTCGCACCAGGACCCCATCACGGCGGGCAGCTTCGTATTGTGCTGGACGAACTCAGCAGCTTGCAGGATCGCGGCGAACGTGCCGTGATGGTCACGCAACAGGCGCAGCGTTTAGCAGAGTTATGGGGCGAAGAAAACGAGTATCTATCGCCAGTCTCGCAGATCACCCAGCTGGGCAACCTGAGATCGCTCACCTTTGTCGAAGGATCACTCGGCGAAGGGTGGGTGCTGGAAACCGCTATGCAGCGCTTCCACCTGTTGACCGATGCTGAAATCTTCGGCTGGAAACGCCCCGAACCGCGCCGCCGTCGTCAATTGCGTGCCCTCCCCCCCGAATCAGGTTTTGCCGACCTCGAAGCCGGGGATTATGTGGTCCACGTTGAGTATGGGATTGGCCGTTTCTCCGGGCTGCAAAAACGCACCCTGGACAACAGCGAGCGCGAATATCTGGTGATCGAGTATGCCGGATCGGATATTCTGTATGTGCCGATCCACCAGGCAGATCGGATTTCGCGCTACGTCGGGGCCGATGATCGCGCTCCGCAGCTTAACCGGCTGGGTACGCAAGACTGGAACCATACCAAAGATACAACCCGGCAGGCCGTCGAGGAAATCGCGCGAGAACTGTTGGAACTATACGCTGCCCGCGAACAGGTGATCGGTCATGCTTTTGGGCCAGATACTTCGTGGCAGGCCGAACTAGAAGCTTCTTTTCCCTATGTCGAAACCGAAGACCAGCTTAAGGCACTGGAATTGGTGAAAGCTGATATGGAACGACCACGCCCGATGGATCGCCTGATCTGCGGTGATGTAGGATATGGGAAAACGGAAGTTGCGCTGCGGGCCGCCTTTAAGGCGATGATGGCCGGTAAACAAGTCGCCATGCTGGTGCCGACGACGGTATTGGCACAGCAGCATTTCAATACATTCTCGCGCCGGCTGCATTCCTTCCCCGTAAAGGTGGAAATGCTCTCACGTTTTCGTACCCCCTCCGAACAACGCCAGATTCTAAATGATCTGTCACTCGGTCAGGTCGATATTCTGATCGGGACGCACCGCCTGTTAGGATCGGATGTGCAGTTTAAAGACCTGGGGCTGCTGATCATTGATGAGGAACAGCGCTTCGGCGTGACTCACAAAGAGCATCTCAAGCAGATGCGCACCGAGGTAGATGTGCTGACCCTGACCGCGACTCCTATCCCGCGTACGCTGCATATGGGGCTGGCGGGGATACGTGACATCAGCATGATTCAGACCCCGCCCGAAGAACGGCTGCCGATTGTCACTTATGTGGGAAGTTTCAACGAACGGCTGATCCGGCAGGCCGTGCTGCGCGAGTTAGATCGCGGCGGGCAGGTCTTTTTTGTTCACAACCGGGTACAGACGATTGAAACCGTCGCCGAACGCCTACGCCGTCTGGTCCCCGAAGCAGAAATCGCTGTTGGGCATGGGCAGATGGACGAGCAGCGGCTCGGTTTGATCATGGGGGCTTTCGCGCGTGGAGATTTCGATGTGCTGATTTCCACGAGCATCATCGAGAGCGGGTTGGATATTCCGAACGCCAATACACTGATCGTGGATCGAGCAGACTGGTTCGGGCTGGCGCAGCTTTACCAACTGCGCGGGCGTGTCGGGCGTGGGACAAACCAGGCATATGCCTACTTTTTCCACCCCCGCACCAACCGGCTGACCGCCGACGCCCGCGCCCGCCTGGAAACTATCGGCGAACAAACCGAGCTGGGAGCAGGCATGTCTATCGCCATGCGCGATCTGGAAATTCGGGGGGCGGGCGAACTGCTCGGCACACGCCAAAGCGGTCACATTGCGGCAGTGGGTTTTCACTTGTATACCCAACTGCTGGCCCAGGCTGTCAAACACCTGAAGGGAGAAGGCGAAGCGCCAAGTTTGCCGGTGGCCGCGCCGACCGTGACGATTGATCTCCCAATTCCGGCGAATATCCCCACCGATTTTGTGCCAGAACCCTCGCTACGCATCCAGCTTTACCGCCGGTTGGCCGAAATTGAGGACCGATCCGGCCTGGAAGATATGCACGCCGAACTGCTAGATCGCTTTGGGAGCCTGCCACGCGCTGTGGAAGGGCTGCTGCTGCAAATGCGGGTTAAACTGCTAGCACAGCCCGCTAATGTCACCGCCATCAATTCGGAAAACGGACAGATCAGTATCCGCCTGCCTTATCTGGCGAATACTAACCGGGCCATTTTGCAGCAGCGCCTCGGCCATGATGTGCGGGTAAGCCGAACAGCGATCTGGCTGCCTTATGAAAACGTCGAAGAGGCGGAATGGCAGATGAATCTGTTGGATGTGTTGGAAAAGTTGCAGCTTAACCGGGTGCAAACCCCCGTAGCCTAGTCTCTATTCAGTCAATGGTCAGATCTATTCCCACATTATCCCACCCGCTTATCCCACAGAACATGGGTTGGTGCGGGATAATGTGGGATATGTGGGAATGGTGTGGGTTTATGCGGGATACTGCGGGATACTGCGGGATAATACCGAATTCCCTTGAGATCATCCCGCCTTTTCAATAATTATCCCTAGCGCGCCCGGACCCACATGCACGCCCAACACGGCGGTTACGTAGGACAGATAGGTGTCGCGTGGGTTAAAGATCGTGATGACATGATTCAAGAATATCTCGGCTTCTTCTGCCGCATTGCCATGAATCACAGCCAGCCGGTTGATGGGTTTTCCCGCAGCGAAGGTTTCGGTCACTTTGATCAGCCGCTCTAATGCGCGTTTGCGGGTGCGCACTTTATCCACCGGCGATACAATCCCGTCTTTCAGTTCAAGCACCGGTTTGATATTCAGCGCTGATCCCAAAAAGCGCGAAGCGCCGCCGATCCGTCCGCCGCGATGCAGATATTCAAGACTCTCAATCGTGAAGGTGAGCCAGGTCCGCACCGCCGTGTCTCTAATAACCTGGGTAATGTCCTGAACGCTGGCCCCAGCGTCACGCGCATCGGCAGCAGCTAACATCGGAAATCCCAACGCCCAACTGGCCTGACGGGTGTCGATCACATGGACAGGAAAATCAACCATTTCCTTCGCCTGGATCGCCGAAGCATAAGTTCCGCTTAGGGATTGGGAGATCGTGGCACAGATAATTTCATCGGCCTGTTCGGTGGCCCGTGCCTGACGGAACATATCGGCAAAATCTTGAGGGGATACCTGTGACGTGCTAGGAAGTTGTTTCGCGTCAGCAAGCCCCTTAAACAGCTCTGGCTCCTGAATATCAATGCCATCTTTCAGGCTCTCAGCACGCCAGACGATATAGAGTGGCGCGACATAAATGTGACGCTCAGCAGCCAGCGCCGGATAAATATTACAGGTACTATCGGTAACTAGAGCTACTCGTGAGGCCATACTCACTTCCTCTTCTATGAAACTTCCACGAAATTTTTTATGAAGCGGGCCCCACCCAACCGATCAACCGGATGTCCCCTTTTAACCGGCTGGTGAGGTTATGCGCGCTGTAACCGTTTTGATCCGCGATATACAGATCCAGACGTCCATCGGCAGCCCCAGTGAGGGTTTGAATCCCAGCAAAGGCCAGCCAGCGTCCATCGGGTGAATAAATCGGGTCACACGCGCGTGGTGTGGTCGCTGTCGACACAATTTCGAGCGTATTAACGGCTACCACCAGCCCGTAAGGGCATTGACCGTTGCGCCCTGCAAAAGCAACCCGATCCCCACCAGGCGACCAGGATGCTGCAAAGCCATAACGCAAAAACAAATATTGATCAGTTGAATTGATCCGCGTACCGGCTGAATCTTTTAACACCAGAGAGGCGGGATCGGATACTTGATGATATAAAACCTGTACTCCCCCAGGCGCCCAGGCTGCTCCCAGGTTGAGCGCTCCCGAATCAGAAACCTGACGGGCCGTTCCCCCCTGAACATTGGTTAACCAGACAGCCGTTTCTGTAGCAAAGGGATCGGATAACCCACTGGTAAACGCTACCTGCAAATTGCTCACCCAAACGGGTGGGCTGTCTACGGGGATTTCGGAGACTCGCTGAGTCTGGCCGGTAGTGACGTCCATGACATAGAGCTGGCCGCTGCGGGGAGGATCCGTGTCTAATGTGGAACACGATCCTGGCTCGCCCGGCATCCAGGTTGCACACGTATCCCGGTCGGATACAAACGCCAGCCGCCGCCCATCCGGCGACCAGGACGGCCAAAGATCATATGCTCCGTGTCCAGTCAAATTTCTGAACACAGTACCATCTGCCGAGATAACAAAAATATCGACATCGTAAGCCGTGGGCAGCGCCACGACAAACTGCGAGCCATCAGGCGACCAAACCGGGCGATGATCGGGAATTCCACGCGGGCTAAGGGATTCCATATCAAACAGGCGCAGACTCACCCCCAACCGCAAATTGACCAAATACAACCCGCCTGCCAGCGTATTATCGGGCAGCAGGATCGGATCGAGGAAATAGACCAGATGATCTCCAAGAGGTGACCAATAAATACGATCATCAGCGTTAACAGGCAGATCAAGCAGCTCGATCAGTTCACCGCTAGAAGGATCCACCAGATACAGTGTCTCTACTTCGTTGGTCGGTACCGGCGTTTCGGGATTCGATGTTCCCCCAATACGTTCGTTAGCGCTGGCAATGGCAAAATAGGAACGGTCCAGGTCAGTTTGTAAGACATCCGGAACCGCGAGGCTGGTCCACTGATCGTTCGTAAAACCGATCACCGGATAGGGCGTAGCCGAAGGAGTCGGCGCGATGGTGGGCGGCGGAATCAGCGTCGGGGTGTGGGTAATGGTAGGGGTTAGCGTAGGCGCGGGAGTCGAGGTAACCGTAGGAGTCAGAGTCGGCGCAGCCGTCGCCGTCGAAGTCGCGGTCGGCAAAGCCGTTACGGTTGCAGTCGGCGTCGGGGTTGAAGACTGGATGGCAAAATTACAGCCCGTCAGCAGCAAACTTATCGCACAGCTCAGAGCCAAACGTTTCCACAATTTTGTATTTTTCAGCATCATAGTCCGATGTTATCGTTGTTTTTTAAGAACGTAGTACGAACCGCGCTTTTCGCCCATTTTGATCAGGATTCCCCGGCTGACCAGATCGACCAGATCGCGGCGAAGTGTCTCGGAATGGACGTCCGGGCAGAGTTCCTGCAAGTCTTTGTTTGTGATCCGGGCGTTACTGCGGTTCACCAAAAAATCGAGCGCATATTCCTGGCGGCGGTTAATCATCTGGCCTTGAAACACACCGCCAAACAAGTCGGGTTCATTTTCACGCGCTGCCGCGGGTTTGTTATACAACGTTACACGAAAACCGCCGGATGTCTCAGCAAATTCGGGTTCTGGCAGATTATCCTCGCGCATCAAGGCAAACACACGGTCTACCCCATAACCAAGGCGCTCAATAAACCCCATATCGGATAGAACCTGCACAATCGCAGAATTACGCGAGAAACGCTCGTCCAAAATGTTAGCGATGGTAACGGGGCCAGGGAGCCGACCAGGGCTGATGACATCCAGCCGGTCGCTGAACAGGTACAGCCGGATGCCGTCCCCCTGGATGCTGTAATCGCGATGGGCTACCGCGTTCACTACCAGTTCGCGCACCGCCTTAAACGGATATTCAAACTGCTCAGTGCGCGCCATCCGATCACCTAGCTGC
>JACRBK010000480.1 GCA_016234525.1 Chloroflexota bacterium | reverse complement strand
ATACATCTGCGACAGGCGGTTGACGATCAGGCCGGGATTATCCGGCACGACGATTGGTGTGCGCCCGCTCAGTTTGATCAGCGCCGCCGCCTGATCGATCAAATCCTGGCGTGTGGTGGGTGTGCGCACAACTTCTACCACACGGGTGTTATTCACCGGGCGGCAAAAATGCAGCCCGATCACCCGTTCCGGCAGGCGCGTTGACGCCGCCAGCCGGGTGATCGAAAGCATATTGGTGGTGGTTGCCAGCAGCGTGTTCGGACGCACCAACCCATCCAGCGTTTGAAACAACGCCTGTTTGACCGCCAGTTTATCCGGCACCGCTTCGATAATCAGGTCAGCGGCGGCGCATTTTTTGAGATCGGTCGTCAGGATAAACGCGCGTTTGACCCGGCGCGCGATCATCGCATCGAGCGTCCCCTGTTCTACACTGCGATCAATTTCGCGGCTGACATAGGCCAATGTCAACCGCAGCATTTTTTCATCGGTGTCGTGCAGCAGGATCACATCCCCGCCCGGCGCGACAGCCCGTACAATTTCGGCCCCTGTAGTGCCAACGCCTACTATGGCGATCTGCATGGTTTTAGTTTACTTCTACCCCTTCTTTTGCGTCTGCTGGATCATGCTTTCGATCCCCGCCATCAAGTCTATCGGCATGGGGAAAATAATAGTCGAATTCTTCTCGACGGCAATTTCGGTCAGCGTTTGCAGATAACGAAGCTGAAGCGCCGCCGGTTCACCCGACATGGTGCGGGCCGCTTCGAGAAGCTGCTGCGCGGCCAGAGATTCACCTTCGGCGTGGATCACTTTGGCGCGTTTTTCGCGTTCAGCTTCGGCCTGACGCGCCATGGCGCGCTGCATCTGGGGCGGCAGTTCGACATCTTTGACCTCAACAATGCTCACCTTGATTCCCCAGGGTTCGGTCTGCACATCGATAATCTTTTGCAGCGAACTGTTCACCTGTTCGCGCTGGCTGAGCAGATCGTCCAGTTCTACCTGGCCGATCACGCTGCGCAGGCTGGTTTGCGCGATCTGGAAGGTGGCGTTCAGATAGTCGCGCACCGCCGCCACCGCCCGCCGGGGATCGATCACCTGAAAATAGGCCACCGCATTCACGCCAACGGTCACATTATCGCGGGTGATACACTCCTGGCGCGGAATGTCCAGCGTCACCACGCGCAGATCGACTTTTACCGTGCGGTCAATACCAAACGGGAAGATCGCAAATATGCCCGGCCCTCTGGTCTGTTTGAGCAGACGCCCCAGCCGAAACACGACCGAGCGTTCATATTCCTGTACCATACGCAGCGACGACAGCAGCAAAAAGAGAAACAGCGCTACACCTATAGCAAGGGTCTCTGTTGCAATCCCAAACATGGCTTATTATCCCTTCTGAGGCGGACCTCAAGTGAAGTTAACATCCCCAATTGTAGCGCCAATTGCCTGAAATGACTGACCCCCACCAGACAGTGTGCTGACATCGGCAGGGGTCAGAAAAAAAGCACAAAATGATAGGGGATTACATCGTGGGTTCGCGCCCGTTGATCAGGTCGTCGTAACAGCCGATGAGTTCGTCCATCATGGCGGGCCAGGTTTGTGTTTCGGCAAACAAACGGGCATTACGGCCCATAATGGCACGTTTGCTGCGATCCGAAAGGATCGCCTGCACACCGTTGATCATGCCGCGCACATCACCCGAATTAAAAATGTAACCATTGACGCCGGGGCGCACCATATCGTTTACGCCGCCCACGCGCGACGTGACCACCGGCAGGCCAGAGGCCATCGCCTCGATCAGCACTAACCCAAAGGTTTCCATCGCGGAGGGGAAAACAAAAATATCAGCGCTGGCAAACGCCGAATACAGGTCCGCGCCGCGCAGATAACCCATAAACTTGGTCTTTGTCCCGGAAAAATGCTCCCCCAGTTCAGGACGGATCGGGCCGTCACCGACCACGGCCAACCGTGTGCCGGGGACCTGTTCCAACACCGGGCGAAGCTGGTCAATCTGTTTTTCGGGCGAGAGCCGCCCTACATAAAGCATAATTGTGTCTTCGGGATGGCCGTCGCTCAACCGGTAGCGCATCTCAGCAGAAGCGAGAGCCGGGCTGAACTTGTCCGGGTCTACCCCTCTGCGCCACAACCCCACGTTGCGAATCCCGTGATCAAGCATATCCTGTTGGATCAGCCGCGAAGGAGCCAGCGCATAATCCGCCGCGTTAAAATTCTGGCGCGCATACCACCACATAACCGGCTCCATAAATCCCACGCCCAGGTGATGCACAAGATTGCCCAGGTCCAGGTGGAACGATGCCAGGGTAGGAACATTGAGATGTTTCGCCATCATCAGGCCGCCCGTCCCGACCAACGTCGGGTGGATAAAATGGGCGATGTCGGGTTCAAAATCGCGCACTTCGCGATAGGTTCCCAACGTGGGCGGACCGACGCGCAGTTCCGGGTAAAAAGGCAGCGCGACACCGGGAACGGTAACGACCTTTTTCCCGCGATATTCCGACAGGCGCGTTTCGCCAATTTTGGGTGCGACCACCATAAATTCAATATCGCGCCGGATCAGATGATCCAGCAGCAGGGTGATCACGGTCACAATCCCATCAACTTTGGGAAGAAATGTTTCAGTAAAAAGCGCTACTCGCATTGTCGCTAAATTCCCCTCTTACCAAGAGGTGACACCACAAGAAATAACCCGCAGACGTTCGATACGTTGCGCGCTGGGGTAGGTTCTGCTCACCTACGGGGTGAATAGAACCACATGATAAAATGTGAGCGGTGAACTTTAAGCCGTCAGGACTGTTGGCGCAAAGGAGCGTAAATGACAGTTAAAGGATGCTTAATCCAGCCGCTTTTCCATAAAATACCAGTGCCGGATGCCGAAGATGAGTTTGAGAAGCAGGCTGGAACGGGTGCGTATCGTGGTGAGTCCGGCTTTTTCATAAACATGCACGGCGCCAGGATTGGTCGCCGCCACCCACAGCGTCATGCGAGAGCGGTGATGTTCACGCGCCCAGGTTTCGGCGTAAGCCATCAGGCGTTGACCGATGCCTTCACCCCGGCAGTCTGCCACAACGCCCACATCCCCGATATAAGCTTCATCGGTGGCGGGGGTATGGCTGAACAGCGAGAGTTTAAAGGCCGACATTAACGCACGCGGCATCCCCAGTTCGCGCACGGTGAGATTCTCGATCATCCGGCTTTCTTGAGCGGTATAAAACGCCGGCTGAACGATCAGCGTGCCAATGATCCGCCCGTCACGCTCCGCGACGATCACCCCATCGTAGCCCCGCTGTACCGGCCCGCCGTACATCGCTTCGAGCAGGGTGTGGATTTTTTGCGGCTGGCGGCCAAAGATAATCCGCATTTTATCACTAAATGCATCCAACAGCACGGCTGCTACAGCGGGCAGATCGACCGCGCGCGCCGAACGAATCTGAATCATCGGTCCCCCTCCAGCGCGGCCAACGCTAATCCTACCGCGCCAATTGTCCCCATATTCTGAATGCGCCCGCCCAACCACGCCGCGCGCACCTCCGCCAGGGACAGCCAATGCTGTGTCATGATCTCGGTCGCCTCGCGCTGAGGTTCGGCCACAACGCGGGCGCGCCGCGCCAAAAAGATATGGCTTGTCCCGCAGCCCCGGTTGCCGTCCATAAAATAGCGCCCTAAGGACTGCCAGTCAGGCGCTTCGAGGCCGGTTTCTTCCAACAGTTCGCGGCGGGCGGCGCTTTCGGGCGCTTCGCCGCTTTCCAAATAACCAGCGGGCAGCTCTAGCGACAGCACCCCTGGCCCGTGTTTGTAGTGTTCGATCAGCGCTACCTGCTCCTGCTCCGTCACGGCGAATATCTGCGCCCAATCGGGCATGGTGATGCGGTAAAAGTCAGGAATTTCAACCCCATTGGGCAGCCGGACATGATCAGCACTGACGCGCAGCCAGGGCGAACCGTCCAGCAGGTTCTGCGTGGAAAGCACTTGCCAGGGTAACAACATAAGTTGCCTACTTTTCCAGATACATCGGAATATCAATAATCGCGCGAACTCGTCCTGTCCGGCGGCGGCGATAGATCAGCGCCAGTTTGAGCATCCAGGCCGTCTGGTTGTGCAGCAGGTTTTGCCACCAGTGCGCCGGAACAAATTCCGGCAGCAGCACCGAGGCTAACTGACCATCGTTGTGTTCGCGGTCGGTCTCGTCAAGAAAATCCAGAATGGGGCCGATGATGGATCGATAAGGTGAAGGGACCACCACCAGCGGCACATCGGGATACCAGCGCTGCCATTCGTTCTGCATCCGGTCGCCATCGCCCGGACTGATCTCCACATACACCGCCGTAACGTGATCCGAAATCGCCTGGGCATACCGCAGCGCCTCAATGATACCCCGGTGCAGCCCCGACACGGGAAGCACCACACGCGGCGGCGGCAGCGGGCGCAGGCTGGGCGGCAGGCCGCGCAGCGACAATTGTTTGGAGACCTGGGTATAATGCCGCTTGATTGTGTGGAACATAGCGACGAGCAGCGGGATCAGCAGCACCACGATCCACGCGCCTTCAGCAAATTTGCTGATCCCCACGACCAACAGGGTCACCAGGGTCGCCACTGCGCCGATCCCATTGACCAACGATTTGATCTGCCAGCCCGCCTGACGCTCGCGCATCCAATGAATCACCATACCGGATTGTGAGAGCGTAAACGCCAAAAAGACTCCCACCGCAAATAAGGGAATCAGCGCGTGAGTGTCGCCGTTAAACAACACGATCAACACCCCACTCAACCCGGCTAACAGGATCATCCCGTTCGCAAAAACCAGCCGGTCCCCCAAAAATGAAAGCTGGCGCGGGGCATAACCGTCTTTCGCCAGAATAGACGCCAGGCGCGGAAACCCGGCAAAACTGGTATTAGCCGCTACGACCAGGATCAGCAGCGTAAAAGTTTGCACCGCATAATAGGGAATCCCTTTGCCCAAAATTCTACGCGCCAAAGCCGAGAGGATTGTTTCGTCACCGGGGGCCACGACTGCGTAATACTGCGTCAGGCTGATACTCCCTACAAACAAGATGCCCATCAAGATCGCCATGACCAACAGAGTACGGTTGGCATTGCGCGTCTCTGGGGATTTAAAAGCCGGAACGCCGTTACTGATCGCTTCGACTCCGGTGAGCGCCGTACAGCCCGCCGCGAAAGCGTGCAGCACCATAAAACGGGTTACTTCTTCAGTGGCAAGCGGAGCCGTGTCCGCAAACGATCCGGAACCGGTAAACAATGCCTTGATCACGCCATAAGCCAGCATAAACAGGTAAAACACCAGGAAACCATACACCGGGATCGCCATCAGGGTTCCCGATTCGCGCAGACCGCGCAGATTCGCCACCGTGATCAGCACCAGAAAAAACAGTGACAATACCACTCGATAGGACCATAAATCGGGAAAAGCCGACGAAATCGCCGCTACGCCTGCTGTCAAACTGACCGCCGCCGTCAGCACATAGTCAATCAGCAGCGCGGACGCTGCGATCAGCCCGAACCATTTGCCCAGATTTTCACGCGCCACCACATACGATCCGCCGCCGGAGGGATAGGCTTTGATCGTCTGGGCATACGAAACAGCGACCACAGCCAGCAGCAGACCAATCGCCACCCCGATCTTCCACGAATAGGCCAGCCCTGCCGCGCCTGCCACCACCAATCCCAGAAAAATTTCCTGGTTGGCATAGGCAATCGACGACAGCGCATCGGGCGAAAACGCCGCCAGTGCGCGCACTTTGTTCAGACGTTCGTCAGCTAGTTGCGTGGTGGGCAGCGGCGGCCCGATCAGCCAATCGCGGATATGGTGGTTCATAAGGTGATTTTATTCCTTTTTGTCTACGCCCAAAGCGATAAAATCTTCAGGGTTGACCCACACGCCGCCCACCGATATTTCTAAATGCAGGTGCGCGCCGCTGGATCGTCCGGTGTTTCCGCTCATGCCAATCACGTCGCCCTGCCGCACGAATTGACCAGGGACCACGAACGTTTGGGACATGTGCGCATAACCGCTGAATACACTCCAGCCGTGATCGATCAGCACATAATTACCACGAATCGAGAGCAGTTCGACCAGCATCACCCGCCCACTGGCCGCGGCGATCACCGGCGTGCCGCTCCCCATTTTGAAGTCTGTGCCAGAGTGACGCCGCCAGTACGTTTCATTATACAGCCGCCACGCGCCAAACCAGCCGATGATCTCGGTGTCGGTAGGCATGATGAATCCCTGGTCAGTCCAGTAACGTTCGGGGGTAAAACGGCTGGTGATATTCCCCAGTTTATCCGCTTCAGATAGTTCGACATCATCTTCCATCAGTGGCAGCAGCGACGCGCTGACCGTGACCTCTGACCTGCCGAACTCGCCGTAATTGACCTCAACCTCTTGATCAATCCGTTCGGCGCTGCCGTCAGCATAGGTGATCCAGACCTGCATCACATAAATGCCGATGTCTTTATCCATATCCGCTGAAACTAGACCCACATAGCCTAAGGGATCAGGATAAAAACGATAGAGGCGATCCTGAAACACGGCCCGCACTTCGACAATCTCGACCCCACTCACGCGCACAATCCCTACATGGCCCTGCCGTATCCACTGGAATTCCAGCGAAATGCTGACCGGCCCGGCGCGGTAGGTGTCGGCGGCAGCGAATAACGGGGTTGCCAGCAGCACCCCAACGATCAAAACGATAAGACCAGACCAATGAACCCGTTTCAACGCTTTTTCCTTGCCCCTATGTAACTATTGATAAATTGAATCGGGCGCGGCAGACAGCGCCCATACCTTACGACGATGTTTGAAATGCTTCGCGGCGCTGCAAGATCAGTTTAGAGAGCAGCATCCCCGTGTTCCAGGCATCATCTACGCCGCGATGGTGCGTGCCTTCGAGCGGAAGCTGCATCAGCCGCATGGCGTCGAGCAGCCCTACCTCACGCTGAAGGCCGTGCAGCAGCGCCACCAAGTTTTTGATGTTGATGTGCGACGGGCCAAAGGGATACAGAATCTCGCGCTCGCGGCACTGCTTGTCAAACTGGCGGCGATCATAGTCGCCATAACTGGCCCACACCCGATCCCCGGCGCGAAACTTACGCCGCAAGATTCTGCACGCTTGCTCAAAGGACACACCCTGCGCGACCTGCGATTGGGTGAGCGTCGTCAGTTCGGTGCAAAATGGGCTGACTTCGGACTTTTCCGGCTTCACCAAAATACTGTGCCGGACTATACGCCTGCCGGTCGAGATTTCCAGCGTGCAGACCCCAATTTCGATAATCTCGGCTTCCTGTCCAGTGGGTGGCGGTCCGTCCCAACAGGTTGCCTCTACATCAATCACGATAAGCTGATCCAACAACGATGCCACCTTGTAACTTTTCCTCATAGCTCAGAAAACTACTGCCCGCTGGGGGGCAAAAACACGACCGTGTCCAGGATGGTTTGCAGGAATAACCGCTGTGCCGAGAGCGCATCCCAGGGTTCGACGGCGGTATAAAACGCATACGAACCATTATCTATCCGCAGCGCGACAAACCAACCGGCAGTATCCGCTTCCTCTTCACATCCATCCGCCTGATAAAATGCGCCGACCCCTTCCTGGCCGCCGACCTTGAATAACTCCTGGTTATAAACGCCCAGGTTGCAGGTCGGCCCCACTAACGATCCGCGCAAAATCTGGTTTCCGTCGGCCCACAGGTTGTACTCATACTCGCCGGTCGCCCAGACGGTCGCCAGATCGACAACGTTTGGGAAACCCCAGTACAGGTAAATAAACCCATTCGCGCCGCCGGGCATCGGCCCGAAATAAATAGTTAGCGGCACGCTGTTCACCTTGTTATCGAAGGTCTCCACCGGGACCAGCAGGTGAAGCTGTTTCCAGTCTTGCGGCAGCGTGATAGTCAACGGCGGCGGCGATCCGGGCAGAAACTCCGGCAGCGCCGAAGGAGTACCGTCTGGCAGCAGCGTCGGAGTGGCTTCAGGGATAACCAGCGGCGCAGGCGTGCGAGTCGGCAGTGGTGTGCGCGTGGGCAGACCGTCCACCGGGACAAACGGCGTAGGTGACAGCACCACCTGAGCCGGAGGCGCGGTGGGAATCGGCGTCGGCTGATCGCCCCCAATGACCGGGATCAGCGCCGGATCACCGCTGATGTCTACCTGGGCCGTCAGAACCCAGCCCAGCAGATCGCCAACTCGCACCCATAAAAACGCGCCATCGGGCGTTTTCCCGAAGATCGGCACATGCTCACGCTGAAACAAATAGGTGAGCGGCTCGGTGTTACGGTCCGGCAGCGGAAAAACGATGGCCCGCTCGACCGCTACCACCGCCTCGATCACGGTAAATGGCGTCGGCGTGCCTTGCGCATCAACCCGCGCCGGAGCAGCCGCCAACAACACCGCCGCCAACAGAATGACGGCGGCAGTAAGGATCATATAGGGTGACTGAACAGGGCGCATGATAACACTATCCTGACTCCGCGCTTCTTTTAAGCAGGATTGTAACGCGGAGAATCGGCTATGACCAGAGTGTATAACCCAATGACTGACCGGCGGTTTCCGCACCCCTACCTGCTACTTCGGTTCGGCGGGCTTAAGCTGCCCGGCCTGACCGGGTGTGGGCATATCCGGGACCACCTGCGGCCCATCCGCGAATGCCTGCGCGATGCCGCGCCGGATGTCATCCCAAAAATCGCGCGCGGCCTGCATCCGGTCCTCGCGGAAACGAACCAGCCACGCCGCGAGTTCAGGATTTTGCAGCCCGTCGCGCTCCCATTGTTCGAGAAAGCCGTAGATCAGATCGGCCACGCGCGTACTTTCCCAGGCGGTGGCTTTGCCAGACTCCTGGTTAAAAATCTCACGGGCTAAATTGAATTGGTGCGCTTTGTAGTTCACTTGCAGGCCGTAATGCGCCTCGATGATCTCATCGGTAATCGCCTCGGCCCATTTGCGATGAAAACGGCAGATGCCTGTATTATCGCTGAACAGTTCGTAGGTCATGCGCTCTACGTTTTTCCGGCCAAGCTCCACCGGGGGGACAAATTCTTGCCCGTAGTACACATAATATTTGCCCATGACCGGCATCGGGCTGAACATGCCGGGAACCCAATATTGATTCGGCCCCATATAACCCTCATCGCCATTCGCCAGATACACCGCCCGGCTGAGGCTGTCGATCGGGTACTGACGGTCCAGGGAGCGCACCGCTTCACGAATCCCCTCGCGGAAGATCGCCGCCGCTGGTTTGAACAAGATGGCATTGATCAGCGCGACGGCATATTTCGCATTGAGTAAGCTGTCCTGCACCAAATCGAATTTACCGGTATCGGACGTGAACTTAAACCTCATCTGATCCGCCGGGGGAAAACCAAACGCTGACGGATCAATCAGCCCATCCGCGATCAGTTCCATGATCCAGGCCAACATACCGCCCAACTGGATCGCGTCGAAGCCCATCGCGTCCGCATGGTGATTGATCAATTCGGCGGCGCGCTGGTCGAATACGCCGATCTGCGGGCCGAGTGCGTGATAGGGTTCGTAGTCTTTTTTGTAGACTTCGTAGATTTTTTTGCAGACCACCGGGCAGGGTTCACCGCAGTGCTGGAAATGTTTCGGCTTGATCGTCTCTTCGTTGAACTGTGCCAGATAATGCGCCAGAATAAAATCCTGGTGCTGGCGGTGGCGTTCATCCT
>JACRBK010000479.1 GCA_016234525.1 Chloroflexota bacterium | reverse complement strand
GGTGATCCTCGATGTGGGGGATGATGGCCTGGGTTTCGATCTCGCTGCCCCGCGTGAAAATGGGCATTATGGGCTTTCCGGCATGAACGAACGGGCGGCGTTGTGCGGCGGCGAATTGAAGGTGAGCAGCAAGCCGGGCAAGGGCACAGCGGTTCGATTGACGGTTCCGGCGTAGCCCCTCCCCTGTGTCCCCTCCCCACTGCGCTGCGCCTCCAAAAAACTCTCTCCCTTTCTCTGCGCAGCGGGTAGGGCGAGGGGGCGAGGGGATCGGGGTATCAGGGATGCAACCGCCCGGCCTGTTGCGCGTAATAAAGTGCTAAAGCACTTAACTCAAAAAACAAGGGGCTATAGTTAGATGATTCGTACACGCGGACGCAAAATCTTGCGCGATGTGATCACGCGCAAGTTTCGCACGTTGATGGTTTCTACCAGTATTTTCGTGGGTGTTCTGGGGGTGATCGCGCTGTTCACCACCAACGATCTGTTGATCCGACAGTTGGAATCCGACATCAAACCCGAAAATCTGGCGATGATCGATGTGTGGGTGTCGCTGAGCAGCGATGCCCAGCCCGATAACACCACCGATCTCCAAACGCTCAACCAGCAGAACGAACTGGGCCAGACCCTGCCGCAGCTTGACGGGATCGACGTGGTCGAAGGGGTAGCGATTGTCCCGGTCGGGTTCAAAAAACCGGGCCAGGCCGAGTTCGATGAAGGGTTTATCAAGTCGTTTTCGACCCCCATGCAAGATCGCCAGTTAGAGCCGATCCGCCTGCTCGATGGCGAATGGCCGGTGGATGGTCACCAGCAGATCGCGCTCGAAAAACGCATGGCCGATCATTATGGGTTTAAGGTGGGCGATTCGATTGTCTTTCGCGGGCTGAGCGAACGCGGCGTCAGCGAAATAGCCTATACGGTCAGCGCGTTGGTGTACCAGGCGAACAGCGAATCACGTTATATCGGTATTTTTCCGGTGGACAGTCTGTACGCGCAGTACGTCGACGCGCAGGCGCTTTTGAAGATTAAGGGATATACCAATATTCGAGCACGTTATCAGAACTTTGATCTGGCCGAAACCCATTTTGAAGAATTCCAGCGAGTGATCGCAGAGAATACCAGTTATACGCCGGTGTTCGCCTTAATCGAAGACCCGGAACAGAACAGCCAGGTTGAATTGACGCGCAATACAGGCGGCGTGTTAGTCATGCTGGCCGTCGTGGCGATGGTCGTGGCGGGCTTTTTGGTCGTCAACGTGATCAACTCGATCATGGTGGAGCAGAAACGGCAGATCGGCGTCATCAAATCTTTGGGTGGATCACGTTGGGATAACTTCGTGATTTTTACGGGCATTGCGCTGTGTTATGGCATCATCGGCACGATCCCGGCGGTAGTGTTGGGGATTCCGCTGGGTTTCGAGATGACTAAATCAATGGGCATCACGTTCGATGTGCTGATCCAGAAGTTCGACTGGTCGCCGCTGGCGGTGTTGATCGGGGCGGTGATGGGGCTGGTGGTTCCGATGCTGGCGGCGGCGCTGCCGGTGTTTAGCGGCACGCGCGTGTCCATCTTAAACGCTCTGACCGATTTTGGGATCAGTTCACGCTACGGCTACCGGCGGATGGAGCGTTGGGTGGGGGCGCTGCCAGTGCCTATCAGTGTCCGCCAGGCCGTGAGCAGCCTGACGACCAAACGCAGCCGCCTGCTGCTCAACCTGATCACGCTGACGCTGGCCGTCGGAGCGTTTATGGGTGTGCTGGCCGTCACGATTTCGCTGGTCACAGAGGTGCAGGCGCTTTTTGACCGAGTGGACTATCAGGTGGTGGTGTCCCCCAGTACGACCTACGATCAGACCTGGATTCAGCCCCGCATCGCCGCCATTGAAGGCGTACAGGACGTCTCGCCGGTCGCCGATGTGTCTGTAACCATTGAGGGAAATTATACCAACTTCTTTACCGGCAATAATCAGGTGGAAGCTTTGGGGGTAGATACCCGCGCGAACATGGTTCACCTGACCTATTCCAGCGGCGAAGGATGGGAACATGACCCGGACCGGCAGGGGGTCGTGATCCCCAGTTCTATGGCGCGCCAGCTTGGCCTCAAAGCCGGGGATGACATTACGTTCCTCATCGCAGGCCAGCGCGTGACGCTGCCGGTGTTGGGCGTGGACCGGGCCGTCTTCGACATCATGTATCTCGAATGGCGGCAGTTGGCACATCTTGCCGGGTTTACCAAAATGGTGGACGGTGTAGAAGTCCCGGTCCCGAATTCCTATGTGGTGACGATGCAGCAGGATCATCCCTCTGCTGCCGACGTGGACGCCGTTATTGACCGGCTGGAAATCAGCTTGATGAACGACGGCGTGACGGCAAAGTTCCGAAACCAGATCACGGATTCTGAGCAGATCACCGACGGAATCAATATTTTCCGCAACATTCTGCTTTCCGCCGCCGTGTTGATCGCGCTGGTGGGGGCGATTGGCCTGCTCACTACGCTGTCGATCAACGTGTTCGAACGCCAAAAAGAGATCGGTGTGATGCGCTCGATTGGCGCGAGTTCGTCTGCGATTGTCTCACAGTTTCTCAGCGAGGGGTTAATCGTCGGTGTAGCGGCGTGGCTGATCGGCATCCCGTTAAGTTACTGGCTGGCGATCACCATCAATGCCGCCATGAAGTTTGATACCATTGAATTCCATTACCGGCTCATTATTCCACTGTTAGGGATGATCGGGATGATCGGGATCGCGCTGCTGGCAAGCATCGGGCCATCGCTGAACGCTGCCCGCAAAACGGTGTCAAATATTCTGCGTTACCAGTAGGGAGAATCCTATGATTCGCGTATTGATCGTGGATGACCAGATCGTGGTGTGCGAAGGGCTGCGGGCGATTCTCAGCACCGCGCCGAATATCGAGGTGGTCGGGACCGCGCACGACGGCCAGCAGGCGCTTAACCTGATTCCCACCGCTAAACCTGATCTCGTGCTGATGGACCTGAAAATGCCGGGGATGAATGGCATCCACGCCACGCGCGCGCTCCGCGAACAATACCCGCAGATTCGAGTCCTGGTCCTGACGACGTATGACGGTGACGAATGGGTGGTCGATGCGATTCGCTCCGGCGCGGATGGTTATCTGCTCAAAGATTCGCGCCGGGCGGAACTTCTGGCAGCGATAGAAGGCACCATCGCCGGGCAGACGCACATTGATCCCGGCGTGGCGGGCAAACTCTTAAACGTGGTGCGCGGCGCAGCGATCCCCGATAGTTCGATCATCGAGTCATTGAACGAACGCGAGCGCGAGATTTTGCAGCAGATCGCGCACGGGTTGAGCAACGCCGAAATCGCGGATAGGCTGAGTCTGGCCGAGGGCACCGTGCGAAACTATGTCAGCAGCCTGCTGGCAAAACTCGATGTGACGGATCGCACGCAGGCGGCGGCGCTGGCGTGGCGGTATGGCCTGGTGTCGCGGGAATAACTTCCATCCTTTTTCCATCCAATTCCCATCTGGTTTTCCTGTACCTGAATGGCATCTGGTTCTACACTAGAATCAGGTCATTATCAGGAGTAGGAGGAGATTGGATGAAGGTCAAACACATCATCACGTGGGGCGCGCTGCTGGTTGTGGCGTTGTCGGTCATGGGCTGTTCAACTGGCGGCGAAAACAAAGCGTCCGCCAGCAAAGAAATGGCTCAAATACGCTTCGCCTGCCTATTTTTTCCCCTGGCGGACATCAGCATCGACGGGCAGACCGCGCTGGATGACATGGTCTTTCCCTTTATCAGCGATTATATGGACCTGAGCACCGGCAGCCATACGCTGCAAGTCGTTTCCGCTGACGGTGAAAACGGCCCAGCAGCCCAACTCGAAGTGAAGCTGGAAACAGGACATCATTATCTGGCGGTGTCCTATGGCAACGTGTCTCAAAAATCGGACCACGCGCTCAAACTGATCGACGAGACAGACTATTTATCCCAGATCAACAAGGATGAAAATCTGGTTTTGTTCTTGCACCTGGTGAACGCTGCGCCTGGCCTGGATGGTTATGTGCAAGATCAGCGCGTGATGGAAAATGTCTCGTTTGGCGAGGCGTATTTTTACCATATGCCAGCGGGCGAGGTTATGACCAAAATGACGCCCGCCAATCTGCCGGGCCTCGTTTTGTATGAGGACGATACTAACAGCCTGCCCAATACCTATACGGTGGTGGCCGTGCTGGGGACGATCCTCGAACCGAAAATCGTTTACGACATTACCAGCAACTCAAATCTGGTTGAACTGTTCAATGGGGTCGCTTCGGGGGAATATTTTGACTATTGGCAGCAAATGCTGCAACAGTCGGGCATGGCCGAAACATTGGCCGGGCCAGGGCCGTTTACCGTTTTTGCCGTGTGGGACAGCGGTTTTATGGATGTCGCGTTAGACGAAATCAACGCCGACCCGGCAAAATGGCAGGAAATCGCGCGTTATCACATCGTGCCGGAGAGAGTGCCCGCGTATCAACTCTTCCATCGATCCCAGTTAACCACGTTGCAGGGATCATCCCTGACGGTGAGATCGACGGACGCAAAACCGTATTTCACGCTGAACGACAGCGCGCAAGTGTATCAGAATTACCACGCGAGCAACGGTGATTTTTATGAGATGGACACGCTGCTGATACCGCCAACCCAGGATTAAGCCGGACGAGTCTGCTCCCCCATAGATACGCGAGATACGCTAAAATTAGCGTAAACGTATCCTATGGGGGAAGTCATGCCGCAGCCGATCTCAAAACACTTTATCATCGAGCCGTTGACGGATGGAATCTACGCGGCTATCGCCAAACCGGGCGGGCTAGCTGGCTCGAACGCGGGCATTGTAGACCTGGGGGATCGGGTAGTGCTGTTTGACACGTTCATGTCGCCGCAGGCAGCGCATGATCTGGCGAATATCGCCATGCAGCTTACCGGACATCCGGTGCGCGCTGCTGTTAACAGCCACTGGCATTTTGATCATGGATTAGGCAATCCGGCGCTGGGAGCCGATGTGACCGTGATCAGCACGCGCCCCACGCGCGCCTTGATCGCCGAACGTGTGCCGCCGTTTATCGCTGAACAAAAAATAAGCATTCCCTGTCGCCTGGCTGAGTTAGAAAAGAAGTTTCTCAACGAGCATGATCCCGCTCTGCTGCAAGAGATCGGCGAAGAGATTGATTATTACCGCCTGGAATTGGTCGAACTGCCGCACCTGGCGCTGCGCCTGCCCGACCAGACCTTTGATCAACAGATGACGCTGTACGGCTCGGCGCGTACTGCCGAGGTGATCACTTTTGGCGGCGGACACACGGTCAGTGATGCGATCTTGTACCTGCCGGACGAACAGATCGCCTTTGTAGCGGACCTGTTGTTTAATGGCTTTCACCCCTGGCTGGGGGATGGTGATCCGGCGGAGTGGCTGCGTATCTACGAGCAGATCGAGGCGCTTGATCCGCTGGTCGAAGTGCTGGTGCCGGGGCACGGCGCGGTAGCGACTCCTGATGCGCTGGCGGCGCTGCGGCGCTATATCCCGGTGCTGCAACAACTGGCCGCCGAAGTAGTCCAACGCGGCGGCACTGCCGACGATGCAGCGGCGCTGCGGGTTCCGGCGGCGTTCTGTGAGTGGATCGGGCAGCCGACTTTTGCCAACAATATGCGCTTTTTATTTGAACGCGCAGCGATAGCAAGTGAGTAGTTCGCAACAGATCAAAAAGGCGACGCCCCATGGTTGGAACACTAAAAACGTCTATTTCTATCCCAAGAACACTTTTTGATCAGGCTGAAATGCTGGCGCAGCGCCTCAATATCTCCCGAAATCATTTGTTTGAGATCGCCATTGAGCGCTTTATCAAGACCTCTCAAGAACAACCCGATCCGAAAGAACTCTCAGGCGTGTCTTACCCCGATGCGAAAGCCGCCGCGCCAATCGATGTTGGGCGGTTGGTCATCAATCAGGGAGATATTTATTGGGTGCAGCTCGATGATCCGAATGGGCTGGAACCGGGCATTCCTCATCCCCACGTCGTCATTCAAGAGAATATCTTTAACCACAGCCGTATCCATACGGTGGTGGTTTGTGCGCTGACATCGAATATCAAGCGGGCCAGCATACCCGGTAATGTGCTGCTCGAAGGTGGTGAAGCCAATTTATCCAGGCCCAGTGTCGTCGAAGCTTCGAAAGTATCGAGTATAGATAAAATGCAGCTAGGGGAATATATCGGGTCACTCAGCGAGGGACGAATCAATCAGATAGTGGCGGGGATGCGGTTTCTGCACCGGTCATTTTTCGCCCGGTAACTCAAGGACACTGTTTTTATAGAGTGCCAGTGTCCTCCTAAACATTGTAAAGTTTACCCCTATCCCCCGGCCTTCTTTCTCTGCGCTGTTTCCCTACACAAACCCGGTTGGAGAGGGGGTAGGGGGTAGGGCTGTTCTAAATTGATGCCGATTGCCCCATTTTAATCGTACCCCTACAAACCCAGAGGCTGATTTATCAGACGAGGTCCGGGCGGCGTCTGGTCAAAAGACCGACCGCTAGCGCGAAGATCGCTGAGCCAAGCACCGACCAGATGACCGGGAAAGCCTTATTGTTAATGGTGATCATCAAGAGTTCGGGCAAGTTCAGTTCGCGCGCCAACCACATGCCGATATACGCTCCAACAAATCCGACGACCACCGATACGAGGCACCCGCCGAGATAATACCCCGCGATCGATTGCCCGGCGGCCCCGGCCAGACCTGCAATGAGCAGCAGAAGAGTAAATTCTACCAGTGTCATCCTGACACCTCCCGAAAATACGTGAACACTCTACGGTCTAATCTACCGGGATTTACAGCGATCTTATAGGGCCTGTAAGCGGAAAAACGGATAGGTCAAACGGCCTATTTCGGCTGATGGCAAGCCCGCGCTGTTCGCCAAACCCGTCGGGCAAAATGCGCCATGTGTCCAAACCCAAATAGGGCTTTTGGCTGATGTCACGCGAGCGGGCAGCATTTATGCTGAAGGAAAAACCGACAAAGGCGCGGATTTACCGCGCGCTGGGGTGATTATGCTCCTTTAATTTAAGCGGAGGTGAGTCATGTCTCAGAAACCCGATACGAGACGAGTGCAAAGTTATCTCATTGAGGAAGAACCGGATATCCGCACGCAAAAACGAAGAGTAACACGCGATATCGGCGCTGAGCGCCGGGTCGTGGTGTCTAAAGTGGTCGCTTTGATTTGGCTGGCGTTCGGTGTGTTGGATGTACTGCTGCTGTTCCGTCTGGCACTCAAGCTGATCAACGCGAATCCCAACAATGCGTTTGCCGACTTCATTTACGACCTGACGGCCTTGTTTGTAAAACCGTTCGTGGGCATAGTAGAATCGCCCACGTCTGACGGTATGATTCTGGAAATTCCGGTTTTGGCAGCGATCATCGTCTACTCGTTGGTTGCCTGGGTGCTGGCTCGGTTGGTATGGGTCATTTTTTACCGGCCCGACAGTCGGGTAATCTCGACCTTTGAAGAACGCGAGACGTGATTTGTGCGACTGCCGGGCGCTGTTTTTTTTTAGGTGCCGCGCAGCCGGGGATCGAGCGCATCGCGCAAGCCGTCGCCCAAAAAGTTAAACGACAGGGTGGTAATCACCAGCGCGAAACTGGGAACGAGCAGCAGGTGGCGGTTGGAGAATAACCCGCCCTGATCACGAATCTGGCTGATCATCGCACCCCAACTGGGTGTGCCGGGCTGAACCCCCAGGCCGATAAAACTCAGGAAGGCTTCGGCGAAAATAAAGCCGGGGATCGCCTGTGCTTCAGACACAATCAGCGGCCCCATGACGTTGGGCAGCAGATGCGAGAAGATGATCCGCCGGTCGCTGGCCCCCACCGCGCGCGCTGCTTCGACAAATTCTTTTTCGCGGTAAGAAAGCACCTGGCCGCGTGTCAGCCGGGCCATGCCGACCCAACTCAGAATCCCCAGGGCGATAAACAGAAATAACAGCCCGCCCATGTCTTTGTTGAGGTCCAACACAAACCCAACAAACCCACGATTTTGTTGGTCCTGATATTCGCGCGCCATTTGCGTGAAGAAAACTTGCAGCAGGATCACGAAGATCAGGTCGGGGAAACTGTACATAAAGTCTACGAAACGCATCATAATATTATCAATGCGCCCGCCATAATAGCCGGAGATCAGCCCGTAGATCAGACCCACGATCAGGCTGGCTCCTGCCCCTACAATACCGACGGTCAGCGACACGCGCGCGCCATAGACGGTTTGTGACAGGATGTCTTTGCCGTCACTGTCGCCGCCCAACATAAAACACCATTGTTTTTGGCTCATATCAGGCGTAGGAATCGAGCAGTGTTGTTCTTGCACCAGCACCAAAGCTTCAGGGCTGAGCCAGTTGCACCAATACGGGTTGCGGTTCTGACCATCACGCGCGCACACCCCCGGATCGGGAAAAGGGTCCTGCGTTTCGGTATTGGCGGGGTTGATCACATGCCGTGCTTTAGCGCCCGTGGGGTTATCCAGCAGATCCAATTGGGTCCACAACGTGGCGGTTATAGCAATGAAAAAAATGACACCGATCGTAATCAGGGCAATGACGGAAGCCCGGTTGCGGCGAAACAACTTCCAGGAATCCATCCAGGGGCTGGTTCCCTTAACTTTTTCGCGCAGCGAAAGCGGCGCTGCACCTTCTGCTGTAGCCATAACAATTTCCTTTAAACGAGATGCGCATCACACCTATAACTACTCGCTGCCCTGGCTTTTTGTTCATCTTGAATAGCAATAATCTTGCCGTCTGATCATAAGCGGGCTATGCTAGGCAAAAAAACAGCACAATAAACCACAGGTGGAGGGTGTGATGACCGACCTTTCAGGGCAAATATTGGGTAAGTATACCCTGATCCGGCCAGTCGGACAGGGTGGAATGGCCACTGTTTATTTGGCCCGCCACGAGTCAGATGATCGCCCCGCGGCGGCCAAAGTACTGCACCGCGAATTGGCGGGTGATCCGGACTTTGCAGCCCGCTTCCGGCGCGAAGCCCGTATCATTGCTGGTTTGCAGCACCCCAACATTTTGCAGATGTTCGATTTTGGCGAACAAGGCGAATATGTTTACTTTGTGATGCAGTATATCTCCGGTGGATCATTGGCCGATGAGTTGGACAAAGGTCCGCTGCCGCTTAACCACACTAACCAGTTGATCCAGCAGATCGGCTCGGCGCTGGCGTATGCCCACCAACAAGGGGTGATTCACCGCGATCTGAAACCCGAAAATATTCTGTTGGATGAAGTGGGTAACAGTTACCTGACAGATTTCGGCATCGCCAAGATCATGGCGGGTACAACGCATCTGACAAAAAGTGGTTTGCTGATGGGGACGCCGAACTATATGGCCCCTGAGCAGTGGCTCTCGCAGCCTATCGACGGGCGCACCGATGTGTATGCGATGGGTATGATTATCTATGAAATGTTGGTGGGCTTATCGGCGTTTGATTCTGATACGGCGTATGGAATCATGTACGATCACTTTGACAAAATGCCCGCCAGCCCGGTGCGTTATCATCCTGGGCTGCCGTCAGCAGTCGAGGCGGTGATCTTTAAGGCGATTGCCAAGCTCCCCGGTGATCGGTATGCTTCTACCGCTGATCTCGCCGAGGACTTTGATCGCGTGGTACAGCGTGCTCCCCATCCTGAATATCGCCCGGAGCGCCCAGCCAAACGATTTGATTCGGTTGCCTCCGCGATGGTTGAGGATTTTGGTCAATCCACCTATGAACTTCCACGCGTGATCCCGGAGGAACTGCCCGATTGGGTGAAAAAACTGGAAGGTGTACCGGGCAGCAAAAAACCGTTTCGTATGACGCCGACGGAAAATGAAGCTCCGCCGTCCGCACCTACCGCGCCGACTCCAGCGGCCCCGGCGGTCAATCTGTCGCTGGCACGTCCGGAGCCGCCTATCAGACCAGCCCCATCGGCGGCTGAGCCTTCATCCAACGAGACGATTCTGCCTCATATGCTGCCGCCTGCGAACGTCACGGCT
>JACRBK010000457.1 GCA_016234525.1 Chloroflexota bacterium | reverse complement strand
CAGTTTCGCGTACTCTCGGATTCGCAGATCGAAAAAGTCTATCAGGCCACACTGGAATGTTTGCAGCGCACCGGGATCAACGTCCTTAACGATGAGGCGCGCGATCTGCTGGCCACCGCTGGCGCGCATATAGACGGTGTGCGGGTGCGCATTCCGCCGCATATCATTCAAGATGCGGTTGCCGCCGCGCCGCGTTCGTTTAGCATTTGGGGGCGCGATCCCAAACACCGGATGCAGATCGTACCGGATCGCGTTTATTTCGGCCCCGGCCCGACCTGTTCCTATTATTCCGATCCTCAAACGGGCGAACGCCGCCGCACGCGCCGGGGTGATCCTGGCACGACCGCGAAAGTCTGTGACGCGCTGGACCAGATCGATTACGCGATGGGTCTGGGCTTGATTGGGGATGTGCATCCCGAACTGGCCCCGGTGTATGAGTTCGCGGAACTGATCGCCAACACAGGCAAACCCGTTTTGGGCTGGACTTTCACCCGCGAAAACATGGCGGATATTTACCAGATCGCGCTGGCAGTCGCGGGCAGCGAAGAGAGTCTGCGCCAACAGCCGTTTTTTGGATTCTTCACCACCTACCAATCGCCGTTACAAATCACCGATGCGGAGATCGCTAATGCGATGTGGGCGGCTGAACGCGGCATCCCGGTGATCTACATCGGCGGCGGCTGTGCGGGATCAACTGCGCCCGTGACCGGGGCTGGGCTACTGGTGATCTATCTCACCGGGGCGCTGACCGGGCTGGCGATTATCCAGCTTAAACAGCGCGGGGCGAAAGTATGTATCGGCGGAGTGCCGCAGCCGATGGACCTGCGCAGCGGCATTCCAGCGTATGGTGGCCCGGAAATGAGCCTATACAGCGCGGCGATGGCCGATATTTCGCGCTATCTCGGCCTGCCCTTCATGGGAACAGCCGGAGCGTCTGAGGCGAAAGTGCTTGATCTGCAAGCCGCGATTGAGAGTTCGATCCAGGTCATGCTCTCCGGGCTGAGCGGTGCGACCCTGGTGCATGACATCGGCTTTCTGGAAAATACCGATCTCGGCTCGTTGGAAATGCTGATCATGACCGATGAGATAATCGCTATGACGCGGCGTATCATGCGCGGGATCGAGGTCAGTGACGAGACACTCATGCTCGATCTGATCGATCAGGTTGGCCCGGCGGGGGAATATATGTCCACTGAGGAAACCGCCCGCCGCTGCCGCGAGGAAATTTGGGTTCCGAAATTGATGGATCGGGAGCGCTGGGTCAACTGGCAGGCCGCCGGAGCAACCACCATGCAGGAGCGCATCAAAAAACGCCTGCACAAGATTCTGTCTACCCACACACCGCCGCCCCTGCCCCCTGGCGCGGCTGAAAAAATCCAGGCCGTGTTAGACGCCGCTGAAGCGCGACTGGCCGGATCGGTGTGATATAATCGAATCTATAAACCAAGTTTTATAAGGGTATTGACCATGCTGCCCGTTCATCCTGATATCGTTCCGGTCCAATTAAGAGCTGACGGCGTCGTCCGGGTAGGGAATACGCGCGTGACGCTCGATACAGTAGTTTTTGCTTTTAATCAGGGAGCTACTGCCGAAGAGATCGTCCAGCAGTATCCTGCCCTCCGTCTTGCGGATGTTTACGGCGCAATTGCCTATTATCTTCACTACCGTGATGAAGTAGATGCTTATCTTGCTCAGCGGCAACAGCAGATTGAACAGATTCGCCGCGAGACTGAAGCACGATTTGATCCGGTCGGGATTCGTGAACGACTGCTGGCCCGCAAAACCGCCCAGGAATAACTGCTGTGCGTATTCTTCTGGACGAAAATTTCAACAATGATATTTTGCGAGGACTGCTGCGCCGCAAGCCTTATATTGATGTAGTACGGGTGCAAGATATTGAAGAAATCGCCGGGGCAGATGATCCAACCGTGTTGGCATGGGCAGCCAGAGAAAGCCGTGTACTTTTTACCCATGACATAAGCACGATAACCGCCTACGCCATAGAACGTGTTGAAACAGGTAAGGCTATGCCAGGTGTTTTCGGTGTCGGTCAAGAACTACCAGTGGGACAGGCTATCGAAGAAATGCTGACACTCCTCGAATGCAGTCAGGAAAATGAGTGGGAAGGACTCGTACTCTATTTACCACTCAAGTAGAAACTATCGGGGGCGCGGTGTGCGCCCCTCTTTTTTATGCTCTGTGATATTCTCTGCTAGTCGCCAACCGCTATAACTTGCTGAGTGCCTGATCCAAATCCTTAATCAGATCGTCGGCGTTCTCCAACCCCACCGACAGCCGGATCAGCCCGTCATCAATGCCCGCGGCGAGACGTTCTTCTGGCGTCAGATGCTCGTGGGTGATCGTCGCCGGGTGCATACAGATCGTGCGGCTGGTCCCAAACGTGACGGCGTGAATGATCAGCTTGAAGCTGTCCATCACCACCGCCGCGCCCGGTTTGCCGCCCGGCACGACAAACGACATCAGCCCGCCGTGCGCGCTCATCTGGCGACAGGCGAGATCGTGCTGAGGGTGGGTTTTCAGGCCGGAATAATTGACGTGTTTCACTTTGGGATGCGCCGTCAAAAATTCTGCGACTTTCTGTGCGTTCTGGCTGTGACGCTCCATGCGCAGCGAGAGCGTCTCCAAAAATTGCAGCACCAACCACGCCTCAAGCGGCTGCATCACTGCGCCGACGAATTCCTGCGTGTTCCAGCGAATATCCTCACACAGCGCCTCTGGTCCGACAATCGCGCCGCCGATCACGCTGGCGTTGCCGCATAGAAACTTTGTGATCGAGAGCAGCACAATGTCCGCGCCGAGTTTGAACGGCTGCTGCAAAGCGGCTGTCGCAGTGGTGTTATCGACCAACAGCGGCACGCCGTGCGAATGCGCCACATCGGCGACCGCCGCAATATCCGTCACAAACAGGCAGGGATTACTCGGCGTTTCGACCCACACCAACCGGGTCTTTTTATCAATCTTCGCGTCCCACGCTTCAGGATCGGCGGGATTCTCTACAAAACGAAATTCGACGCCCGCACGTTCCGGGAAGATCGAAGCCGCCTGTTTGTAGCCCTCACCAAAAATATTCAGGCTGGTGACGACGTTTTCGCCGGGCCGGGCCATCGTAAAGATCAGGCTGAACAGTGACTGTGATCCCGAACTGCCGGAGACAGCCGACTCGCCGCCTTCGAGCGCCGCCAGCCGCTCCTCCAACACGCTGACTGTCGGCGTTTTGCTGCGGCCATAAATAAAATCGGGGAACTTATCAAAACTCTCGTAAGGATAAGTCATCGATTGGGCAATCGGCGTGACAAACGATCTAAATTTCGCCGCGTCGCGCAGGGGACGGAATCCGCTGTGCAGCGCCCGCGTATCAAACCCCAGGTCGGCATCTGGAGCCGGAGCGGGTTTCTCGGCTGGCTGATACTGCCAGTGATCGCGCATGAAAAAGGGTTTTTCGTCGTGTGTCATTATTTCGCCTGGTTACTCCGTGCCTGTTCGCGCTCAACCACTTTTTTGATATCGCGTTGAATATCGGCGGGCAGTGCTTGCGGGGTGTGGCTGCTCAGCAGTTGATCCACCCAGGTCGCCGCGCGCTGTTCCATGGTGGTCGCGCCGCGCTGCTGCCACTGTGAATAAACACGTTTGTCAAACAGCTTGGAATTATAGGCGCGCCGGAAGTTGCGCATCGTGTGTTCATGAGTCAGGTAATCGCCCGTCGGCCCCAGTTCTTCGACCACATCCAACGCGAGGTCTTCATCTGTCACCGGGATTCCCACCGTCGCCGCACGCAAGAAGCTGAGCCACTCGTTGCACATGGCGAGCAGTTGGAACGAATATTGCAGCCCGGAATCCATGAAGCCCACGTCATGGTTAATGTTTGCCCCGGCATACAGCGACGAGAAAAGGCTCATCGTCGCTTCAAACGCGCACTGCTGATCCAACACTTTAGAATCTGTGCAACCAGCCATGCCAAACACCGGCAGGTCATGATATTTACCTACCGAGGTCGAGACGAATTGTTCATCGGCCAACACATAGTTACCGACCATCGTTTGCAGGTTATACGGCCCGCCGTTCCAGCCCATCGCGCCCACCGGCGTACCTTCGCGCACCAACTGCGCCAGCACGATGCCGAGGAAT
>JACRBK010000454.1 GCA_016234525.1 Chloroflexota bacterium | reverse complement strand
GGATATGTTTCATGAAAAATCATCGTCGTCTTTGGTACCTATTGGCCCTGGGTGGCTGCCTGCTGCTTGGTGCGGCATTGTCAAGCTGCGCTCCCGACACATCGGCCCCGGAACTTCAACCCACTATCACCGCGACTCCCCCAGAAACGCAGGTTGACGAGGGAACCGCCGTGTCTGAGACAGGCGGCGCATCGGGCGTAACGTCCGTCGAATTTACGGATACCACCTGTTTGACATGCCACACCAACCAGGAGATGCTCAAAGCGTTGGCTGCCGCTGGTGAGGAACCGGCAGTTGATGGCGCTGATCTTCAGGTAGAAGCCGGGCAGAAGTTTCTCATTGATGCTGAAGCCTATGCTAAAGATGTTCATGCATATATCAACTGCACCACCTGTCATGGGGGAAATTCGGCGGCAAGCTGGCCGGACGTGCATACCGGGCTGATCGCTAATCCCTCCGATTATCCTGAAGCAACTTGCGGCACATGCCATCCGAATATTGCTCCTGACGCCGCCAAAAGCCTGCACTTCACGCAGGCCGGGTACGACACTGCGCTTCAAGCGCGCAGCAGCGCCGAACATGTTCCCGCCCTCGACGCGATGCAGTCGGAGCAGTGCGAAAGCTGCCATGCATCCTGCGGTGATTGCCATATAGGCGAGCCGAGTATGGCTGGTGGCGGGCTGTTAGCCGGTCATGTGTTTGTCCGCACGCCCCCAGCGGGTCAAACCTGCGCACTCTGTCACAGCAGCACGGTGAATACTGAATACGCGGGGTTGAACGAAGGGCTGCCCGCCGATGTTCATCTAGTTCAGGCGCAAATGACCTGCACCGACTGTCACGGCGGCGATGAGATGCACGGTATAGGGGCGGCGGGCGAACAGGCTCACCGTTATGACGGCGCGCCCGAACCTGCCTGCGAGTCCTGCCATGCGGATCAAGTCGGGATAGGATCGGGCATCATTCTGCATGAACTGCACGGCACCGAGATTCTTTCGTGTCAGGCGTGCCACAGTGTGGCCTATTCCAGTTATAGTGTCACAGCGGACGAAAACGGGCCGTCCTACAGCCTGGAAGCGGGTACAACGGCCTTTTTGTTGGGCAAAAACCCACTACCCAGTGCTGAACGTCCCTGGCGTTATGTCCCGTTGCGGCATATTCCAATAGATGCCAATTCGTTCAGCGCTTACGGCGAGAATTTGCTCGATAACTTCTTGAGCGAATCCACTTGGGGTTATGCGACACCGCATAACATCCAGCGCAACACGCCACAAACCGCAAGCTGTGCCTCATGCCACAGCAACGATGCGGTTTTCCTGACGCCGGACAAAATAGCCGAAGGTGAGCGCGCAGGCGCAAATCTGAGTGTCATGGTCGATGTCGCGCCACCGCTGCCATCTAATTTGGCGGAATTGATGACTCAGGTCTTAGAACGAATTAACCAGTCAAAACAATCGGACGGTTCTTCCGCTGACTAACGGTGGTGAGCAGATTTCTACAGATGACGGACTCGGCCTCAAGCCGGGTCCGTTTTATTTACCCGGTGGGCTTGCGCAGATCGCGGTTTGGGTTCACGATCACCGCAAAAGAGACAATACACACATGGGAGGAACCTGATGGCTTTAGTTATATCCTATCTCACGCCGGACGGCCCGCGTTATGGGTTGGTGGATGAAGGGATTGTATTTGAATGGGAGGGTGATCTGCTGGTGGACCGGCAGTATAACCCAGGACACGCCGTCGGGACGCCCGAATCGGTGACCCTGCTGCCCCCGGTGCGCCCCAGTAAAATTGTGTGTATCGGGCGCAATTATGCCGCGCACGCTGCCGAACATAACGCCGCCGTGCCGGATGAGCCGATTATTTTCCTCAAGCCGCCCAGCGCCCTGATCGGCCCGCAGGTTGCTATCGAGTTTGCTCACAGCGTGGGGCGTGTTGATCATGAGGCTGAACTGGCGGTCATCATCGGCAAGCAGGCGCACAAAGTCAGTCGCGAATCGGCGCTCGATTACGTGATCGGCTACACCTGTGCCAACGATGTGAGCGCGCGCGATTTACAGAAAAAAGACGGTCAATGGGCGCGCGCCAAAGGCTTCGACACCTTCTGCCCACTCGGTCCCTATGTCAATACCGATCTGAATCCCGCCGATCTCGGCATCCGCTGCACTGTCAACGGCCAGCTTCGCCAGGACAGCCGCACGTCCATGCTGGTATTCGATGTCCCGGCCTTGATCGCGTTTATCAGCCAGGTGATGACGCTGCTGCCGGGTGATCTGATCTTGACTGGCACGCCCGAAGGGGTAAGCCAGCTTTTTGACGGCGATGTGGTGCGCGTGGAAATTGAAGGAATCGGCACGCTCGAAAATCCGGTGAAGGTGGTGAGTTAGCGCCAATACGCTGTTCAGGGTATGATGACATCATCATCCTGATATGGGGATACCCTCTGTGAGAAGCTTTCCTGACTATTGACTGAAGGTGCAGCGCGGTTTGATGGTCGTTTAGACTAGCTAAATCTGCTGCACTCCTCATGATTTACAGGCCGCTCTAGGCGAGTTTTGGCCCTGTTTATCCCATCAAGTTTTCATAGTCATTTCTCGCAGCCAGTTATCTTGTTCAGTCAGGTGAGATGCTCATGTCTATTGATTCCTTACATCACCCCGGTGTTATGATCCGGCAGTTTGACCCATCCCGCGATGTCTTTCGACTGCTTCATTTCTTCAATTTCCTTGAAATGCTTGACGGGGACCTGTACCCTTCTACAGAAGCGCATGTGCGCAGCCAGATGAACTGGCGTGGACACAATCCAACTCAGGATCGTTGGGTGATCGACCATCCCTACGATCCGGCAAATATTATCGGCCATGCCTGGATTTTCAAACAAACAGCGAAACGAGCAGCCTGCAAAATCGCTGTTCATCCCTATTGGCAGCGACAGGGACTCGGTAGTTCTCTGCTGCCGTATGTGCTGCGCCGGGCACAGGAGATGGGAGTAAATGAGGTTGTTAGTGGTTGTGATTCTACTGACACTGCCGCCCTGCGCTTCCTAGATCGTCATGGTTTTCAAGCGCGATCATCCAATTGGTTTCTTCTGCTCTCAGCCGCAGCCCCTATCGCTGAACCTTACTGGCCTTCACCCTATACTGTGCGTAGATATAATGAAATCGAACACCTGCCTACATTGGTAGATATACTCAACCGTTGTTTTCATGATATCCCAGGCCATGCCGAAAATGAGATTGGAGTGATCACGGTTGAATCTATCACAGGGCGATTGGGAAAAACGCTTATTCCAGAGGATATTTTTTTGGTGTATGCGTCTCTCAACGTCCCGGTTGGAATTTGCGGCTTAAGGCTGCATGGGCGATCCAACAATGCCAGCGGGACTGATATTTTAGACGAGCCGGGGGTTGTTCCTGAACATCGTCACCAGAATTTATATATCCCTTTGGCACTAACCGCTGTACAGTGGCAGCGCCAGCAGAGCAAGCGCGATTTGATATTAGAATCCTACGGCGCGGCTGAAAACATTATCGCGGACTATCAGGGGTTAGGATTCCAGCTCCAGAGCCGTTTCATTGAATATGGACGGCTTATCACATAGCTAAACAGTGAGGTGTTGGTCAAACCACGCCACCACGCGGCGGTTATAATCATCAATATGGCGTGAGAAGGCTTCGCGGTGTCCGGCATCGTACACGCGCCAGAGTTCGGTAGGCCCGGCGACCCGCGCCGCCAGCGCTTCGATCTCCGCCGTCGAGACAAACAGATCGAGCGCCCCATGAATGAAGTAGACCGGGATGCGAATCCGGTCCGCCAGCAGGATCGGATTCGCCCGGTAAAGTTGGTAGTGTGTGCGCAGTGATCCGGCGATCAGAGTTAGCCACGCCAATCCCCGCGCCAGCAGCGCCGGAATCCCCTTGATCCGCATATATCCGGCGAGAATTCCATCCAGCCGGGGGAATGCACCATCGACCACCAGCGCTGCGATCCGTTCATCTTGCGCCGCGACCATCAGTGCGACACCCGCCCCCATGCTGAATCCCAACACGCCCACGCGCTCGATCTCGCGCTCTTGACTCAGATAATCCAGCGCGCCGAACAGATCCGCCTGCTCGAACGCGCCCATCGACACGACCTCGCCTTCCGAACGGCCATGCGCCCGAAAATCGAACATCAGCACATTGTACCCGGCCTGTTGCAGTGGCAGCGCCTGGGGAATATCTTTGTCCATGCTGCCGTTCTGACCGGGACATAAGATCACTGTGCCGCTGACCGGACTGCTGCCCGGAATCCACCAACCGCCGAGTACCAAACCGTCCCGGCTGGCAAAATGGACTTCGTCACAGGCAACGCCGTGCAGCCTGGGATCATCGGCGCGATCCGGCATCCGGCGGCGCATCAGGGGCAGCGAAGCCGCGAATCCTACGCCGATCAGGATCAAGATTCCCAGGCAGGCGATCCAGAAGATTCCAAATACCAGCATGGCTAATATTCCTCCACCGTGACGATCAATACCTTATCACCGGGCGGCGGATCGGGAAAGTTGACCGGGTCGTTGGCGTTGCGTGGGGTCAGGCTGCGTGCTAAATCCAACCCTTCGATCACTTCCCCGAAGATCGTATACTGCCCATCCCAGACTTCGGACGGTTGCAGCGGGGCCAGCGTGATAAAAAACGCGCTCCCGGCGCTGTTCGGCACGCCCGGCGGATGTGCCATCGCCACCAGCCCGGCCCGATCAAACCCCAGGCCGTTTGCATGTTCATCAGGGATGGTATAACCCGGTGAGCCGCGCCCAGTATCGCTGGGATCGCCGGTTTCGGCCACAAAATCAGGCAGCACGTAATAAAATGTCATGTTGTCGAACCAGCCCTGCCGCGCCAGAAAGATAAAGTTGTTTACCGCTGCCGGAGCCTGATCGTCAAACAGGTTGATGACGATATTTCCCTTTTCCAGCACCAGCGTGGCGCGATAATTCTTCGCCAGATCGATCTGCATCTCCGGCGCTGCGTCGAACTGCCGCCGCTCTAACAGTGCCAGCCGTGCTGCCTCATCCAGCCCGAACAGGTCATCACGCCCGCTAAACGGGCTGCCATTGAACAGCAGGGTAGGAATCCCGACGATCTCCAGCGCCGCCGCGTCTCGTTGGGCCGCGTCGATCACGGGGGCATACAATCCGGCATCGAGTTCGGCCTCGAAACGAGTAACATCCAGCCCGACCAGTGCGGCATATTCGTTGAGTGTGGCGCGAAAATCGGAGATCGACAGCACCGCCCATTCGGTTTGGTGGGTAAAAAGCTGATCATGCATCAGCCAAAACTGCCCTTGTGCGGCGGCGGCTTCGCTGGCTTGCAGCGCCAGCGCAGTCTTATCGTTGGTGCGTGGATCGGGCAAATGCCGCCAGATCAGGCGGATTTTGTCGGGATAACGCGAGCGCAGAATTTCCAGGTCGCGGGCATAACGGGCGCACAGCGCACACTGAAAATCGCCATACATGACAATTGTCAGTGGCGCATCGTCAAGGCCGAGCGTATGCCCGGCCAGCGCCGTATACAATACACCTTCCATCGTGGGGGTAGGACTGCCGGGCGGTGGATCAGACTGGGCATAAGCCGCGCGGTTGATTCCTGCGCTGATCACGATCAATCCCATCAACAGGAATACACCTATCACCAGGGGAGCGACCAGTGCCTTCCTGCTGCGCTTTTCGATCTGCTGCGTTCGTGTTGCATTACGCCAGAGCCTCATAGGCCTCCAATGTGTACTCGACCCGGTGAATTTTCCTAATCGCCCATATTGGTCCCGATGCGGCGGGCGCTCACTACCCAGGGATGATCCAGCGGGACAACTTTTCGTTTACCCGCTACTTCGCGTAGGTCTACCGGTTCCATACCATCCCCGCGCGCCGCGACCATCACGCCAAACACCCCGTCGTTAATCAGATCGGCGCAGGCCGTCCCTAACCGGGTTGCCAACAGGCGATCCGCTGCGGTAGGAATGCCACCGCGCTGTAAATAGCCCAGGATCGTCACGCGCGATTCCAGGCGGGTGAGTTCTTCCAGGCGGCTGGCGAGACGTGCCGTATTGCCAATGCGCCCGGCTTCGAGCGCCGCCAGGGCGGCGGTGGTTTTTTCTTTGTCCTCTGGCGAGTCGGCTTTTTTCAGTTTCTTTTCGATGGCTCTGATTTCGGCGGCCTGTTCTTTGAACATCGCCCCTTCCGACACCGCCACAATGCTGAATCCACGCCCGCTGCGGCTGCGCGCCAGGATCGACTCTGCGACCAGTTCCACATCATAGGGTATTTCGGGGATCAAGATCACATCTGCCCCGCCCGCGATCCCGGCTCCCAGCGCCAGCCAGCCGGTATTATGCCCCATGATCTCCACCACGATAATCCGGTGATGGCTGTGGGCCGTGCTGTGCAGCCGGTCAATCGCTTCGGTAGCGATGGTCAGCGCTGTGTCAAACCCAAAAGTGACATCAGTCATTGCCACATCGTTATCAATCGTTTTAGGCAAGGTGATGATATTCAGGCCCCGCTGCAGCAGTTTATAAGCGTTTTTTTGTGTGCCGCCTCCACCCAGGCAAACCAGCGCATCCAGGTTGTGTTTGCGGTAGTTATCTACAATCACATCAGTCATATCGAGCAGTTGGCCGCCCATCAGCATCGCGTTAGGTTTATCGCGGCTGGTCCCTAAGATCGTGCCGCCGAGAGTCAGAATTCCCGACAGGGCGTTGCTATCTAGCGGGATGTAGCGGCTTTCAACCAGCCCGCGAAACCCATCGCGGAAGCCGATCACCTGCATGTTATAGGCGCGCAGTGCAGCCTTACCCACGCCCCGGATCGCTGCATTCAAGCCGGGACTATCTCCTCCGGCGGTGAGAATACCGATATGTTTTGCCATTGTGTCTATCCTTTTTGAGTCGTTGGTGGTTAGTTTTTAGTTAACAGTTTTCAGTTAACGGTTATCCACCCCAGGCGGCGAGCATTTGCGCCGCGGTATCAAGGGGCGCGGTAGCGGCCAGCGCCGCCGCCCGGCCTGACTTTGCCATGTTGAGCGGAACGGTAGCCCGGTCAAAGGCACATTCAATATTCCACAGGTCCGACGAGTCGTGAATGGCCTGGATCGCTTCGTTCAGCCGCGCCTGGATCGCGTCCGCGCCGGGATGTGCCGCTAACAACTGCGCCGAAAGCTGGACCGGCGGCGGCACAGGAATAAAATCCTGGCACGACACAACCTCCCCGAAGATTACGCGGTCCCACAGCGCCAACGCTGCCGCCTGCGACTGTCGGGCCGCGTCTAACCCCGTGACCAAATCAGTATAAGTCGTGTCGACAATGGATCCCCCTCCCGACGAGGTACAGCCTAACATCAGTAACGCGAATACGATCACCCACCGGGTAATCTTGAACATAAGCTAACCGCCGTTCACCTGACATCTGCTGCGATTGTAGCGATTTTACGCCGCCACAGGGTACAATGCGAACACTGTATCTATTCACCCCTCATCCCCCGACCCCTTCTCCCACGAGGGGAGAAGGGGCGTTTCCACTCCCCCCGATGAGGGGGAAGGGACTAAGGGGTGGGGGGTAAGTGAACAGATACCGAACACTTTCGCTCGCAAGGAGTACACACCTTTTCATGTTACAACGACTTTCCGTCCGGCGCTGGCTGGGCCTGATCGTCTTGGGGACGATAGTGGGCCGGGTCGCGTTTATCCTGTTGTTCGGCCATACCCTGTCGCTGCAAACATCGGGTTATGATGCGTATGCAGTGCATGTCATGGATGGGCAGGGTTACACCCGTTTTGATGATCGCTCCGGGGACTCCGATCTGCCCCCGTTGTACCCTTTTTTCCTGGTGGCTGTGTATACCGTTTTCGGGCGTGATCCGATTCCGGTGGCGCTGGTGCAGATCGGGTTCGATGTGATCGTGGTGCTGCTGCTGTACCAGATCGGATGGCGCATGGCGAGTGAGGCGGTGGGGTTGTTAGCCGCCGCATTTTATGGTTTTTACCCCTATCTGCTCTATCAAAATCTCACGCTAAACGATACCGGATTGTTTATTTTACTGCTGGTGGCGGGTATCTGGGCGGCGTACCGGACACATGATACACAGGATTGGCGCTGGGCGGCGGTACTCGGCCTCTGTTTTGGACTCGGCGCACTGACGAAAACGCTGATTGTTTTAGTGCTGCCGCTGCTGGCGCTGTGGTGGTGGCGAGAGATCAGCTTTAGACCGGCGCTGCGGCTGAGTCTGATCAGCGGCGCGCTGATGGTGGTGGTAATTTTCCCCTGGGCGATGAGGAATACGCGGCTGCATGGGGAGCTGGTGTTGATCAGCACCAATGCGGGCAGCAACCTGCACCAGGGCAATAACGCCTGCGTGGATAATTATCTGGCGCAGGGATGGGACGCGCAGTGGGTAAACTGTATCCAGGTTGTGCCGCCTGAACTCGATGAACCGGCGGCGGAACGCTGGCACCGGGAGCAGGCGATCAACTACCTGCGCGATCACCCTGAAGAATGGCACAGCCTGTTCTGGACGAAATTTTGGGTGCTGTGGAGTCCGGTAATTATGCCCTACGATCTGCCGCCCGATCCGTATCTGGTGGATGATGCGGTGCTGCAATTTAACTCGCGCACCTTCCAGTTTGCTCGCGTGATTCACATGCTCTATTTCGCCCCCCTGCTGGGCCTGAGCCTGTTTGGGCTGGTAGTCGGTTGGCGTGACCGCCGCCCCATTGAGCCGTTAGCGGCGGTGATGGTCGCGGTGACGATCACCTACCTGATCTTTCACCCGTCCACGCGCTACCGTTCGCCTGCCGATCCGTTCGTGTTTGTGCTGTCGGCCTATGCGGTCACATGGCTGTGGGCGCACTACAGCCGCAAGACGCACAGCGCGACAGTCAGCACCTCTACACAGACCTGATTATGAAAATCCTGCACGTCATTCCCTACTATGCTCCGGCGTGGACGTATGGCGGCTCGGTGCGAGCGGCAGCGGATCTCACCCGTGCGCTGGCGGCTGAAGGTCACAGCGTGTATGTGCTGACAACCGATACGCTCAGCTCGACCGAACGTATTCCGGCGCATCACGAAGCGATTGCCGGGGTGCATGTCTTTCGGGTACGCAACCTCAGTAACCGGCTGCGCGGCAAGATCAATCTTTCGTCTCCGGTAGGGATGGCGCGTTTGGCCGAGCAGTTGATCGAAAAACACCGGATCGAAGTTGTTCACTGTCACGAACTGCGCACCGTCGAAAATGTGCAGGTGGCCCCTATCGCGAACCGGATGCGCGTGCCGCTGGTGGTATCACCGCATGGCACACTGCCCTATGATACGGGCCGCCCGGTCATCAAACAGACCTGGGACCGGCTGCTAGGGGCAAATCTGCTGCCGCGTTTTGATCGGGTGATCGCCCTGACCCAGACCGAAGTCGAACAGGCGCGGGCGATCTGGTATACACAGGGCCTCCCGGCGTGGTGCAGTATCGTGCCGAACGGGATTCACCTCTCCGACTTTGACAATCTGCCCGCGCGCGGACCGTTCCGGGCGCGTTGGAAACTGGGCAGCGGTCCGGTGGTGCTGTTTTTAGGACGGCTGCACGAACGCAAAGGGGTGCAGTTTTTAATCCCGGCCTTTGCTGACACCGTGACTCATACGCCGGATGCGCGCCTGCTCGTCGCCGGGCCGGATGAGGGAATGCTCAACACGCTCAAGGCACAGGTGAACGAATATAACCTGACCGGGCGGGTGATTTTCACCGGGATGCTGGCGGGTGAGGATAAACTGGCGGCGCTGGCGGCATCTGATCTTTTCGCGCTCCCGGCAGTGGGTGAGGGATTCTCGATGGCGGTTTTAGAGGCGATGGCCTGCGGGCTGCCGGTGCTGCTGACTCCCGGCTGCAACTTTCCCGAAGTGATCGACAACGGGGCCGGGATTGTAGTCGGGCGCGAAGTCGCCGCCTTGAGTGGGGGATTACGCGCCCTGCTGGCCGATTCCAGCCGCCGCGAGGCGATGGGGCGCGCCGCCCGCCAGATGATCCAGACTCGTTATACCTGGCCGCAGGTGGTCGCGCAGTTGATCGAAGTCTACCGGGCGGTGATCGAACGCCGCAGAAGGAAATAAGTTTGGCCTACGAAGAAACGCTTCCCGCCGCTGTGCCGGAAGAATCGGGCGTTTTTAGCTCTGGAACCACACGGCGCGCTGCCCGCAACGCCACGGCCTTGGCGCTCTCGAATATCGCGTCCAAGGGCAGTTTGTTCGCGTGGCAGTTGATCCTGGCGCGCTGGTTGGGATCGTCGGGTTATGGAACCTACGGCACGATTGGGGCGCTGCTGGCAGTCGGGGCGGCGATTCCTGAGTTTGGCATGGGCATGATCGTAATCCGTGACATCGCCAACCGCCCGCGTGATGCCGGGCGTTATCTGGCGGCGGCGTTGGCGATGCAGCCGCTGCTCTCGGCGGTGGGTTATATCGCGCTGATGATCGGCGCGTTCCTGTTCGGTTATGATGCCGAACTGCGCGCCCTGCTGGCGTTTGCCGCCGTTAATCTGCTGGTGGATACCCTGGGCAATATGTGCCACAACCAGCTTTTGGCGATGGAGCGCATGGTCATTCCGGCAGTGATCGGGACCGCGCATGTATTGGTTTTAATGATGCTCGCCGGTATCGCGCTGGCAGCGGGTGGCGGGCTGTGGGGATTATATACCGCTGTCGTGATCGCCGGGCTGCTGCGCGGCGCGGCCTATTGGATCGCGCTGTGGCGCACCGGAGTACACCCGGCATTTCCAGTGGATCGAGCCATCATGCGCGGGCTGTTGATCAACGGCGCGCCGATTGCGATCACGTCATTTTTGGCGCTGGCCTACCAACATGCCGATAAATTAATCACCACCGCCCTGATCGGGACTGAAGGCACGGGCCAGCTTACCGCCGGATTCGTGATCGTGTTTGGGGTGATCGAGCTGCTCAGCACGACGGTGCTCGTCGCCGTATTCCCGCTGATGTCACGCGCCTATGGCAGCGGCCAACGCCCCATGTTTGACTTTATGTTGGAAAAGCTGTCATTGTTTAACCTGACGCTCAGCCTGCCGGTCGGAATCTATACCTCGCTGCTGGCGGTTCCGCTCTCGGCGTGGTTATTTGGATCAGATTACACCCGCACGGCGGACGTGTTACGCATTTTGATCTGGTACACCGTCGTGACGATGATCGCCAATGTGTTCGCCCAGGGACTCATTATCCAGAACCAGCAGCGCCGCCTGCTCGCCATTCGCGCCGGGGGATTGGGAGTCAATATTCTGCTGAATCTGCTGCTGCTGCCACAGATCGGCGTACCGGGGGCCGCCGCCGCCAGCTTAATCGCTGAAAGCGGCGTTTTGATCTTGATGCTGCGCAGCTACCAACTACGGGCGGATTGGTGGCAGCGTGTTTTTAGCCGGTTATGGCGGTTGGTGATGGTGGGGCTGCTGTTGGCAGCAGCCGTGTGGGCGCTGCGCGAGATTCACCCGGTGGTGGCTGTTTTTATCGGGATGCCTGCTTATGCCGGGCTGTTATTGATCAGCGGCGCATTCGCCAAAGACGATTGGGATTTGATCTACCGGCTGGCGACCGCCATGCCCGGTGGAACAGTAATCGGGCGATATTGGAAACGGACATTGACCTAAATGTGCGGAATCGTGGGCATCTGTGATCTACAACAAACCGGGCGCGCCGATCCTGAACTCGTTCGCGCGATGAGCCGGGTGATTATTCATCGTGGGCCAGATGGTGACGGCTTTTTCCATTGGCCGGAGTCTGATCCACAGGTCGCGCTAGGAATGCGGCGGTTGAGCATTATCGATCTCAATACCGGCGACCAGCCCATTTTTAACGAAGATCGTTCGATGGCGATTGTGTTCAACGGCGAAATTTATAACTATGTTGAACTGCGCGCCGACCTGGAAAAACGTGGCCACCAGTTCCGCACGCAGACCGATACCGAAACCCTGATTCACCTGTATGAAGAATACGGCGAGACGATGTTCAGCCACCTGCGCGGCATGTATGGGTTTGCGATCTGGGATTCGCGGGCGTGTCGGCTGGTGTTGGCAGTGGATCATGTGGGGATCAAGCCGCTTTACTTGGCAGAGTCTAACGGTCTGTTGCGTTTTGCGTCGGAAGTCAAAGCCCTCTATGCTGATCCGTCCCTGCCGCGCCGCCTGAATCTGGCGGTTCTCGATACCTACTTGAGTTTTGGCTACATGATCGGTGAGGAAACATTGTACGAAGGGGTGCGCCGACTGCCGCCCGGTCATGCGTTGATCGTGGAAAACGGCCAATCCCGGCTGGTGCGCCATGAAATGCGGCGCTACCCTTCCGCCGCTGAACGCCCACACGATGAGCACGCGATTATAGAACAGGTGCGGGCGCAGTTAGCTGAATCGGTGCGGCTGCATTTGCGTTCTGATGTACCGCTCGGCCTGTTTTTGAGCGGGGGGATTGATTCTGCCACGCTGCTCGCGCTGATGAGCCAGATGGAGCCGGGGCGTATCAAAACCTTTTCGGTGGGTTATGATGTGGGGCGCGGCGCGGCAAATCCTGATGACGAAACGCTGCACGCCCGGCGCATCGCGGCGCACTTCAACACCGATCATCACGAGCGAATTATTTCGGCGGACGACTGGTGGAATACGCTGCTGGCGTATGTGTATCACCACGACGAACCGAACGCGAACCCGTCTATTATCTCACTTCAAGCGTTGTCCCAGTTAACAGCCCAGCATGTGAAGGTCGTCTTGAACGGAACCGGGGGTGACGAACTGTTCTGCGGGTATCGTTCTCACCGGCGTTATCCTTGGATCATCCGCAACGGGGCGCGCATTTATTGGGCCAGCCCTAAACCTCTGCGAGGGTTGTATGATCGCCCCTGGCAGGCGCTTGAGGCTTTGTACCCCACCCTGCGGCGGATGCGTTATGTGGGCGCGCTGCCGACCTATCTCCCCGAATATCGCAGCCTGTTTTTGCCGCTGCACGAAGGTCTGCGCCGGGTCGC
>JACRBK010000453.1 GCA_016234525.1 Chloroflexota bacterium | reverse complement strand
GGCTGCGGTCCCCTCTCCAACTGGGTTGGAGAGGGGGTAGGGGGTGAGGTCGTTCTTAAATTGACGTATGTTGGGCAAACATTGCCCCTACAAAGGCAACGTGGGCTGACCAGTAGGGGGTGAGGCGTTATTTTTATCTCGTGACCCGAATAAAAAGACCATTTGTGCCAGTGATCGAAACAGGGATACCGTTATGGACCGGATTTCTCAGCTTGTCGCCAATAACGCCGCCTGGATTCATGAGGCGACTACAGCCTTAGACATACCGGGCGAATTCACCGCTGTGCTGTGGCAGAACGCGCACGATATGCCCCCGATTTTTCCGAATGCTGATATTCTGGGCGGAACAGAATCCGAGCAGCTTGCCGCGATTGATGCCCTCGCAGAGGCGCGCGCCGGGCGTGTGGTCGCCGTAAAAGATGCGTGGGCGCGGCTTGATTTGACGTCGCGGGGTTTTGAGCCGCTGTTTGAGGCGGATTGGCTGTACCGGGACGCTGGACCGCTCGAAACGGTGCCAACGGATTTAACGCTGGAACACATTCAAACCGCCGAGGGACTGCGCGAGTTCTCTATCGCCTGCAACGGGGAAGTATTGGCGGAGGTTTATTCTCCTAAGCTGCTGCATCGCCCGGATATCACCTGGATAGCAGCGCGACGTGCGGGCAAAATAGTGGCGGGTGTCACGGCTGTTTTCGCGCAGGGATTGAATGGAATCAATAATCTCTTCGCCGCCGACAAGTCAGACGAATCTCATCTCATTCGCGCCGCTGTGAACGCCTACTCGAACGTTCCCGCCTGTGGTTATGAAAGCGGGGATTCCATCACCCCCTATCTTGTGCTGGGTTTCCAGACCACCGGCCAACTGCGAGTCTGGCTTAAGCGTCCACCAGTCCAACAGAAAGGTTGAGAAATGTCCGTCGTGCGCTTGAATCATCTGCAAAAAACGTTCCGGCTCAAACAAAAAGCCGCCGGACTCAAGGGCAGTATGCGATCCCTGTTCCGGCCCGTCTGGCAGACTGTCGAGGCCGTCAAAGAGGTATCGCTCGAACTGGACGAGGGCGAACTGCTGGCGTTTATCGGCCCAAACGGCGCGGGCAAAAGCACCACTATCAAAATGCTGACCGGGATTCTGTTCCCCAGCGCGGGGGAGGCGGAGGTGTTGGGATATGTCCCCTGGAAACAGCGCCGCGAACTGTCCTATCATATCGGCAGCGTGTTCGGGCAAAAGCCGCAGTTGTGGTATCACCTGCCGCCAATAGATACCTTCGAACTGTTCGCGCATATCTATGAACTGGATCATGCCGCGTTTGTCAAACGGCAGGCATTTCTGATCGAGGCGCTGGGGATCGGCGACTGGCTGAATACCCCGGTACGCAAATTGAGCCTGGGCCAGCGGATGCGCTGCGAGATCGCCGCCAGTATGCTGCACGCCCCGCGTATCCTGTTTCTGGATGAGCCGACGATTGGTCTGGACGTGATCGCCAAACAGCAGTTACGCGAGGCGATCAAGACGCTGCACGACGAGGAAAAGCTCACTATCTTCCTCACCAGTCACGACGCGGGCGACGTGGAATCGCTGTGCAAACGAGTCGTCGTGATCAATCATGGGCAGGTGATCTTCGATGACCGGACCAGCGCCCTCAAACGGCGGTTTTTGCGGCGAAAGATCATCGGCGTGCGTTTCGGACAGCCCATTGAAGACAAATTTTCGCTGGAAGATGCGACCATCCTCAAACGTGGGACATGGGGCCTCAAAATTGAGCTGGATACCCATGTGCGCCCAGTGGAAAACCTGATCGCGGCACTGATGGCTTACGCGCCGATTGTTGATCTCACCGTCGAGGACCCGCCGATGGAAGAGATTATCCGCGAGATTTATCAGGCCGATAACGCGGTAGAGGTCGAGCGGCTTGGCGAACCGCAGGGGGCGCTGCCATGAGTACGATTGATGTTTACTTACCCCTATCCCCCCGACCCCCTTTCTCTGCGTAGCGGGGAAAGGGGGGGCGCGGTCCCCTCTCCAACTGGGTTGGAGAGGGGGTAGGGGGTGAGGCCGCTCTTAGATTACCCCTAGGGAGGAAGTCATGAGTACGCTCTCCATCGCCGCAGCGGATCGCGGTACATGGCGCGCGCAGATCCGCAAATACAACGCGATTGCGCGCATCAATATTCAGAACAGCCTGGCGTATGTGTGGGATGCTTTCGGTCAGGGCGTGTTTATCACCCTGTTTATCTTCGTGTTTGCGCAGTTGTGGCGGGCCACCTTCAAAGCGCAGGGCGCGACCGTGATCGGCGGGCTGACGCTCAATCAAACGCTGTGGTATTTCGTGTGGGCGGAATTGATTCAGCTCTCCAAAATTCTCGTTTCCAACGCCATCGAGCATGAAGTCAAGGACGGCAGTCTCGCTTATACGTTGGGGCGGCCCTACCATTATTTGCTCTATCACTTTTTCGCCGGGCTGGGGAATGTGGCGATCCGCATGGTGTTTGTGCTGACCTTCGGAGCGGCGGTGGCGCTGATCGAAGTGGGGCCGCTCAAAACCTTCCGTCTGGCAGCGCTGCCCGGCGTGGCGCTGATCACAGCGTTGGCGTTTGTGCTGGATTATTGCATCGCCGCTGCGATTGGTCTGCTGGCGTTTTTTGTAGAGGATACCTCTGCTTTCCGGCTGATCTATCACAAAATCAATTTTGTGTTAGGCGGGCTGCTGCTGCCGGTAGACTTTTTGC
>JACRBK010000059.1 GCA_016234525.1 Chloroflexota bacterium | reverse complement strand
TTCGCCGCGGTGATCATGCCCAAATCGGTCGTCAGGCCGGTAGAAGGGCTGGTGATCACCAAAGACCAGCAGTCACGGCTGAATAAACTGCAAGCCCTGCTCGATCAAGTCGCCGCCGAAGAAGGCGAAGTCGAGCAAGATCGAGAATCATTTGATGAAGCAGCGCAGATGGCCCTGGGCATTCCGATGGGAGAATCGGCGCTGCCCGAAGCTCAGGCCAAAGCCAAACCCGCCCGCCGCAAGCGACGCTTTAAAGCGGATCGTGTGTTGGTGGCGCTGCTGCTGCTCGTCGGGATGATCGCGCCCTTTGCGACTGACGCGCTGCACTTTGCCGACGATCCGGCTGAACTGAGCGGATCACAGCAAGCGGTGGCGAATGCAATCGATCAAGTCACGGCGGGAAGTTACGTGTTATTCGCCTTCGAGTATGGCCCGACCGCAGCAGGGGAACTTGATCCGCTGGCGGAGGCCGTGCTGCGCGATGTGCTGGATCACAACGCGATCCCGCTGATCACCAGCACCAACCCGGCGGGAGTCCTCCATGCGGAAGCCGTCGTCAAACCGTTGGTCGATGATGTGCTGCTGCTGGCGGTGCGATCTCAGAACGAAACCGCGCTGACCTCCGGCGAAGATTATTTCATCCTGGGTTATCTACCCGGCGAAGCGGTGGGCGTGCGTTTGTTAACCCAAATCTCAGAAAACGCCGACGGCACACCCCGTCAGCATCCCTCGTTTAAGACCGATATTCGCGGCGATGAAACCAACCTGCTGGTGAGCAGCCTGGAACGAGACATCGACTTGATCGTGGTGGTCGGCGAAGACTCAAACGCACTGCGCAACTGGGCCGAGCAGTTAGAAAGTATACAAATGCTCAAGGTCGCATTAGTGACGGCGAGCCTGGAACCGCTGGCTGTGCCGTATGTCAACCCGGCGGCCTATGCCGGTTATCTCGCCGGGGTGCGCGACTCCTATCGTTATGACGCGGCGCGCAACCTGGACTCGCGTGAACCCTATACGATGCCCGAAGACCTGCCGGTGGACCTGCCGAACCCCGAAGAGTCGCGCTGGCACAGTATGGCGCTGGGCGCGGCAGCAGCGGCTGGATTGATCGCGTTAGGGCTGGTGCTTAACCTGTTCCGAGGGTTGTTACGGAGGCGGCGGCGGTGACTCCTGAAAATCTTGATCTGATCGCCGGGTGGGTGGCGTTGGGGCTGACGTTGATGGTGTTCAGCTACCTGCTGGGCGACAACTTTTTGTATCGTATCGCGATACACGTGCTGGTCGGCGTCGCGGCGGGTTATACCGTCATTGTGCTGACCGAGAGTGTGATGATCCCCTGGCTGAACGAAACGCTGCTGGCTGAGACAGAGGGGCGCAGCGGAGCGATGATGACCGCGCTCCGCGTGGTAGGAACCGTGCCGTTTTTGGGGGGCGCGCTGCTGTTGTTCAAAGCGTCTCCCCGGCTGGCCCTGATCGGTGATTGGGGACTGGCCCCGATCATCGGCGTGGGGGTGGCGGTGGCGTTGGTCGGCGCTATCGCCGGGACGATTGTCCCCTTAGCGCAGGAAGCCGGGGAAGCCGTCGGCGACGATACCGAAGACGGGCTGGTGATCCTGGTGGGTGTGATCTCGACCCTGATCTATTTCCAATATTGGGCAGTCGAACGGCACGGCGAATTACAGCGTCCGCGCCTGCTGCGCGGGTTGAGCGCCATCGGCCACTTGTTTGTCATGGTCACGTTGGGCGCGCTGTACGCGGGCGCGATTCTGACCAGCGTGGCTATTTTTAGCGACGTGATCCGGCAGCACCTTGAGTTTGTCCTCGACAAAATAGGGGGATAAGCATTCCTAATGTCTACTGAGAATATCAACTCGATCCTGGTCGCTGATCTGGGCAATGTCCACACGCGCCTGGTGCTGATCGATCTGGTCGAAGGGCAGTACCGGCTGATCGCCTCGGCGCGGGCGCGCACGACCGCCGAGCCGCCGCTGGGCAAAGTCGCCCTGGGGCTAGAACACGCCGTCCAGAGTCTGACCAACCTGATCGGGCGTGAAATTCTCAGCCGGGATGGGGAGAACCTGTTCATCACGCCGGAAAGCGGCGGACATGGCATTGATATGTTCCTGGCGACGGGCAGCGCAGGCCGCCCGATGCGGGTATTTATGGTCGGCCTGACCTCCGAAGTCAGCATCCCCAGCGGGCAGCGCGTGCTGGCGGGCAGTTATATCACGCTGACCGACATGCTCAGCCCGGACGATTTTCGCAGCGAAGAGGAACAGATCAACGCCATTCTCAGCGGCGAACCGGATATGATTTTGATCGTCGGCGGCACGGACAATGGCGCGGACGATATTCTGCTCGAACTGGTTCACAAAGTGGCGCGAGCGCTGTCATTGATCCGGCATGGCGTGATGCCCAGCGTCCTCTTTGCCGGAAATAAAACGCTGCGCCCGCAGGTGAAAGCGCTGTTAGAAGAATATACCAACGTGTTTTTTGCAAAAAACGTGCGCACCTCGTATGAAGAAGAATCCGTACTGCCCGCGCAAGTCGAACTCGCGGTGATGTACGACGAGTATCGCACCAAAAGCCCCGGCGGTTTTGCCGAAGTGGGGCGTTACAGCATGGTGGGTGTGGTCCCAACGACGCAGGGTTATATCAGCGCCATGCGTTATTTGAACGAACTGCCCCAAAAGGGGATCGGCCCGCTGTGTATTGATGTGGGCAGCGCCAACAGCACGATCTTGGGCGGGGCGCACAAAGAATTGCATTATATTATTCGCACCGACCTGGGCGTAGGTCACAACGCGGTGAACGCCCTGAATGCGGTGCAGTACGAAAACGTAACGCGCTGGCTGCCCTTTGATATCACCGCCGACGCCCTGCGCGATTATATGCACAACAAACAGCTTCGTCCCACCGCTGTCCCTGGCTCCACCGAAGATTTAATGATCGAGCAGGCGCTCGCCCGCGAGATCGTGCGGATGATGTTCAACCAGGCGCGTGAAGCGTGGGATTTGGGCGAAGGCGAACTGCTGCCCAACTTCCAGCCGATCATCGCGGCGGGCGCGATCTTGACCGAAGCGCAGCACCCCGGCGTATCGGCTATGCTGCTGCTTGATGCGCTGCAACCTACCGGGCTGGTGGAACTGCGGCTGGACCCCCACAACCTGATCTCATCGCTGGGCGTGGTCGCCTATCTCAAGCCGGTGGCGACTGTCCAGGCGATGGAAACGGGCGGATTGATCAGTCTGGGAACCGCTTTCTGCCCCTTAGGGCATGTTCGCCAGGGCAGAGACGCGATGGTAGTGCAGATCAAACAGCAGGGCGCAGCCACGATCAACCATACCGTGCGCGGCGGTGAAATCTGGATGGCGCCGCTGCTGCCGGGATTGATGGTCGATGTCACCGTCAAGCTGCGGCACGGGCTGAGGATTGACGGCAAACGCCGCATCAAACGCCGCGTGATCACCGGGGCCGCTGGGCTGATCTTTGATGCGCGGGGCCGCCCGCTGGTGCTGCCACGTCCGAAAGATCGCGCGATGCGGTATCTTGACTGGCAAATGGCGATGATGGGCCGCGAACGCCGGGTGAAAGCGGCGGATGTGTCTGCCGCCGAAGAAGAACCGCTGCCGGACCTGGAGTCATTGGTTCCTGAACTGGATGACATTCAAGGAAGACGATAAATGCCCTACAATCCTGAAACGACGGTGATTCAAGGGCTGGCGCGGGTGATCCGCGAACGCCGCCTGCCGCCCCAAGCTATTCCTCGTATGTCACAAATGTTGGTCGGGGCGCATATTGAGGCGGTGACACAGGTACTTGAAGGCGATGTTTTGCGCGACTACCGCATCATCGATGTGGCGGACTATTTTAACCTGCCCCGCGCCACCGCTGATCAAGTCGCCGAGTTGATCGAAACGCGCGAAGGCCAGCGAGTCCAGTTTGGCGGGATTTTGGCGCGGCGCAGCCGGGGACGGCGGACTCGCACCCTAATTTCCCCGGTGGATGGCCTGGTGATCAAAGTCGAAAACGGGCGGATATACATCCAAGTGAACGAACGGGTACTGGAAGTGATGGCGAAGATCCCCGCCGACGTTGAAGAGGTTGAAAGTCACCGCGTGCGCCTGATCGGACAGGGCGCGGTGCTGCAATGCGCCTGGGGGAATGGCAAATTCAATTATTCGGTCTACAAATATCTGCCTGACGAGGGATTTGTAGGGCTGAGCAAGCTGGACCCGCGCATTTCAGAATACCGGAATGTGGCGTTGATCAGCACTCAGCCGATCAATAAGGGAGATCTGTTGGTGGCGCAGCAGCACGAAGCGTCGGCAGTCGTCGCGCCCGCCATGCCCTCGGACTTGCGCGAATTTGCAATGGGGCTTACATTCCCAGTATTGTTAACAGAAGGATTTGGACAGCGCCGCCCCACAGCATTGATTTATCGACTGTTAGCGGATAACATCGGGCGGCAAGCATCTTTTGACGCAGCCGTTCCAGATCGTTGGTCATGGGAACGCCCAGAAATTGTGATCCCATTACCAGCCGGGGGACTGCCCCCCACACCAACGCTGGATCAAGCGTTGACCGTAGGGGCTATGGTGCGTATTACACGCGCCCCCTGGGAAGGAGTCGTGGGGCAGGTGGTCGAAATCCCAACGACTCCGCAGGTAGTAGACAGCGGGCTGCGAGTCCCCAGCGCGAAAATACGCCTCTCGAATGAGCGCGTGGGACTGGTTCCCCTGGCAAATTTGGAATTACTCGGCTAGCCAACAGGCGGCCAAACACGGGCGATCACGGAGGATAATAACCTTATGGATGATTCTAGCAACGACAATTTTCTGGATCTGGACGGTTTTGGTGAACTGGAAGAGGCGCCGGAGGCTTTCTTAAGCGACGCCGAAGTACTGCCATTCGATGATGCCGGTGGCGGTGGCGGTGGCATCAGCCGGACATTCAGGATCGTGTTCGGGCTGGTGGTGGTCGCCGTCGTGGTGATCGTGGTGTTTATCGTGATCCTCGCGTTGGGCAGCGGGGATGACCTTAGCCCCAGCGAAAAAACCGCGACTTCTATCGCGGGGACCAACGTGGCGGTTCAGACTGAATATGCGCGGACGGTCGAGGCGCTGCAAATCGCCGAAGCCGCGACTCAGCAGCGGCTGCGCGAGATCGAGATGACCGCGACCCAAGAGAGCATCATCGCCCAGACGCAGGCAGCCATTGAAGCCACCAACGTCGCCAGTACAGCCACCGCTGAATTTTTAGCGGCACAGACCCAGGCGGCGGCGCAAACGGCTACCCAAGAGGCGATTTTTGCTACCCAAACCAAAGTGGCCCAGGATAATGTATTGACCGGGCAGGTCATCAACGAAGAGGGGACCGTTTTTGGAAATGTGACCCTCCGGCTGTATCGTGATGACGGCGACGGCGTCTTTAACCCGGCGACGGACGCTCAACCCACCCCGGCACCGGGCGGCGCAACGCCCGCCAGCGATGAAACCACCGGCCCTGAACAGGCGATCCGTTACGGCGAGTCGGCCCAGGGTACGCTGGCTGCTGGTGAAAAAGCCAATTGGGTATTCACCGGGACCACCGGTGACCTGATCACAATTGACGCCATCGCCGCCGATCCCACGCAGACGGATATGTTCCTGGCCCTGCTGGGTCCTGATGGCAGCCTGTTGATCGGTGACGATGACAGCGGCGAAGCGCCAAATGCGCGCATTAGCAACTTTGCACTGCTCCAGGGTGGTCAGTATACCATCCAGGTGAGCAGTTCGACCGGCCCCGGCGATTATACGCTGACGCTCGGCCTCGGTCTACCGGAAGGCGGACCCGAAAGCCCAGCTGTCACGCCCGAACCTACCCTTGCTGGCAGCGCCCGCAATACCGGGATCGTGCTGGTCAGCGCCTCGCGGGGTGGACCATCCGTGCGGGTCATGCAGGGAACGCCGATCCCCGGCGATGAACTGATCGAAGCGATTATCACCGCCACCGATGGCACGTTTGACTTCGGCACGCTGGAACCGGGTATTTATTGGCTGGAACTGGAATACGACTCACTGCCGCCCAATCTGCAAGCATTGGTTCCCCCAGGCGTTTCCCTGGTGATCCAGGTAAACGTCCCGGCAGGCGGCGACGTGACGTTCGAGGTTGGCGCGCAGCCCACCCCGGTCCCCACTGTACCGGGATTGAGCAGCATCGACATGACTTCAACCGCGCGCGCCTCGCTGATCACCCCCTCGCC
>JACRBK010000464.1 GCA_016234525.1 Chloroflexota bacterium | reverse complement strand
TTACCCGGCGGGAGAAAACGACGCCGAGAACAACCATGTGCCATCATCCAGCCGCAGATCGAACGAAAAGCGCGATTCCAATGCCCCAGCAGCACTTTCGATCCGGCGATCTCCGTTGCCGCGCATCAGGTAGAGGTAGTCATTATAGTTGGACTGTGCATACAATTCGTAGATAATGCCCAACAAGGCGTAACTCTGTGCATCTGCCCGATCAATGACCGGCCAGGGTTCTTCAGGGTCACGATCCGGATCGCGGAGCTGCGCCAGCGTGCCGCTGATACCCGACAGGGTGATCGCCTGCTGCAAGTCGGCAATTGCCTGTTCATATTGGCCGGTCAGGGTATAGATCACGGCGCGGTTGTTATAGGCCAGGATCATGTTGGCATCCAGGCTGATCACATGGCTGAAATCTTCCAGCGCGAGATCATATTCTTGCTGCGCCGCATAAACGATACCCCGGTTGTTATAAGCGGCAGCAAACGACGAATTCAGCGCCAGCGCCGCGTTATAGTCTTCTATCGATTCCTCATAGGAGCGGTATTCGGCATATACGGCGGCGCGGCTCATGAAAGCAGGCAGAAAACCGGGATCGATCTGGTCGGTCACGCACGAAAAACTGTCCAGCGCCCGCGACAGATTGCCCGACGCGAAGTAACCAATGCCCTCGCCCATGTAATAACTTACGCGGACATCGTTAGAACTCCCGGTGAAACTGTCACAGATCAGCGGATCACTTTGCGCCCGCGCCGGGGAAGGATGCAGCCCCACCGCCAGCGAAGACACAAGGATCACAACGGTCAGGGTAAAGATGGTGAATGTCTTTTTCACGGCTCGACTCCTGGTTATTCAAAAAAGGCCGATACAAACCTGTTAACGCCCGACCAGCGGATCACGCACCTTGAGCGACACCAACAGCGATGACGCTACATTCAGGTTTTGCCGGGCCAATTCGATCTCGGCCAGGGCGGCGATCACATCTTGATCGGTTAAAAAAACATCGGTACGGCTGCACGCATCGGAAAAGCGCGAGATGGCGGCATTGGTTGAGTTAATCCCGTTATCCAGGGCTGCGATCAAGGGGGCAAAAACCGGCTCTTGAGATACATCCGTATCGCTGGCTTTGCGGCTGGCATAGGGTGGAATATTGGTGCAGTACACCGTTTCGCCCGCTTGCAGGCTCAGCCAGATACTCTCGACGTTGTACAGCGTGTTCGTTGTGCGGCTGATGTCCGCGCTCAACCGGGATCCCAGGCGGCCATACGCAAACAGATAGGCGGTATCTAACACCCGCTGGACGCTGCCATCGGTCACACGGATATTCCACGCCCCCACCCAATACAACTGCCCTTCGTACAAAATTTGAAGCCGGTAAAAACCGTCGGAGGAGAGGCCCAAGTGCCCGGTGATCTCAACTTCGGTCCCTTCGGGCAGCACCCCCACCTGATCGGCAGGGGCAATATCGCGGCGGTAGATCGGCGTTTCGCGGGTCGTGATCCCGGCGGCCATCATGCGCCGCACAAACGGATTCGGGTCCACGCCATCCACCGGCAGCGACGCCAGATCGCCAACCCAGACCAGCCACCCGGCGTATAACCAGCCGCGCTGCCCCTGGTATTCCACCTGAATCCACTGCGTATTCGCCGAACGACCGATAGCGGGCAGGGTTATGCCGGGATCGATCACCGCGGTGCGCTCAAAACTCATGCCCGGCCCGGTGCGAAACGAGCAGAAATCCTGGGTGGTGATCCATACCCCTGTATCGGTTCCGCCTTGCGCGCTCGCGACCGTGAGCGGCCAACCAATCAATACCAACAACAATAAGATGCTGCGCAGTCGAGGCATCATATCAGGGTCTCTCCGGCACACTATCGGTCCACAGGATGATCCGGGTGACAACAAAAGTGAGTTCGGTCACGCTGCCTGTCTGGGTATCGAGTATGAAGGTACGGGGCCGCACGGTGTCATAACTGCCATCTTCAGGGAGTTCGGTACGGAACACCAGGAAACGGCTGTCAGGCGACCAGACCAGCGGCGTACCGCCGAAAGAATAAGCCGCTGTGCCAGGAATGCAGTAGCGCCGCGTCAGGCCGGTGTCTGAATCCCACACGGACAGTTTAGGAATCAGCAAGCCAGCTTCTTCACGCGCTTCAGCTTCGTCGGGCGGCATGGTGTACCAATCCACCCGGTATAGCCCCTCGCGGGACCAGTCACCATCAGGAAAAACGCCTAACAGGCGGTGCTGGTGCATGACCGGATCGAAGATGTACCAGTCATCTAAATCGGGATAACGGTAGTACAGCGCTTTGCCCAACGGATGCCATACCGCGTCCAGTTCGTTTGAGCCGCTGCTCGCCAGCCGGGCGAAATATTCTGCTGTGCCGGTTTCGCGGTCATAGATGTAATACTTGTAGCCCGTTCCCTGCCCGGTATTAAACGACGTGCGTACCAGAGCCAACTGCCCGCTGTCCGGCTGGGAGGTGATCGTCTCAGTATACAGTTCGTTCACCGTGATCCCCGGCAGCGGCATGAAAGGTGTCGGCGTGGCATCACTTTCAGGATCAAGCCGCTGAATCAGCGCCACCGGGTTGCGGTACTGTTCGGGCATAAACGCCTCATAACGGTACTTGAAGGTATGCAGCCCCACCCATTCGTATTCGGACGGCCATACCGGGCCTTCCAGGGCGGTGTATAACACCTTCGCCTCGCTGCCATCAGGCCGGGAGATCACCAGATCGCCGTTCGGATTATGCTGCATCCACTGTTGATCGAACGAGAAATAACACGAGCCGTCCTGATAACATGCAGGCAGACGATCATCGGGTCGTAATTCACCGCTGGACGGGTCCAACACCCATATCCGGCCGCTGTTTTCCACCTCGACCAGCAAATACCCGGTCGGGTTGTAATCCGGCGGCGGTGTCTCAATGGAATAACGCTCAGGATAGGGGCAAATTTCCTGTACCTGGGCATTGAGCGCCTGGGGCGCGATCTCAGTGGCGGGCGGCGGTGAAGTCGGCGTGATGGTCGGTGTCAGCGTGGGATGCGGCCCATCGATCACGTCGAATGCCTGCGTCGGGGCAGGCTGGATCGAGATGCCGCGCGGATCGTCTTCTTGCGGGGCGGCGGTGGCCGTCGCGTTATCTGCTAAGGTCTGGTAAGGAGTCAGCAGGCGGTAGACGGTCACGAAAGTATAAGGCTGATGCACCGCCAGCAGCATCCCATCAGGGCTGAGGCGTGCATCGTCGGTGCTGATGCGAGTGATACGATATAGTTCGTCAAGCACCAGTTGCAGCGAACGGCGCTGCACGGCTTCGCGCTGCGGGATATATCCACCCACCGCGCGCACACCCGTATGGACGTTGATCGTCATCACCTGAATGTTTTCGTTGACTTCGTCCACGTAACCCTGATCACCGCTGATCAATGACGCGCCGCCCAACCCTTCGCAAAGCAGTTTTTCCAGTTCGGCAGACTGTTCAGGGGACAGCCCGGCGGAAATCTGACGCCACACCCTGGCATACTCAACCGCTTGATCAGGGAACTGGCTGGTCAGGCAGACCGGCACGCCCGCAATCGCCGCCGGGGTCGGTGTGATCGGCGGCAGAGTCGGCGTGGGAGAGGGATAAAAAATGGCATTGATCTGATCCACTGCGCCCGGCGAGATTTCGCACAATTTTTGTGACAGGTAGCCTAGTTGATCGGGGCGCAGGTTGGCGTTAAAACGCTCCCATAGATCAAGCCATGACGGCCACAGATCGGGAAACGCCTCCACCAGACAATTGGGCAGGCCGGAGGGGTGATAATCTATGCCGTACACGCGCGCTGTTGGCTGCTCACCGCCATAATTCTCGCTGAAGATATAAATCGCATCGTTGTCATACCAGCCATACGAGCGGTTTTCGGGATACGGCAGGTCGTCCCCGGCAATAAACCACTGCTGGCCGGAATAAAGGTTGTAGATCGCGATCTCGTTGCTCGGATAATGCGTGGTATTGGGCGACGCCGAATAAACGATCAGAAAGTTTTCCCAGTTCGGACTGGGGATTATGTCGAGCATATCCCGGCCCGGCAGCGGCTCAAACACAACACTCTGATTTTCTTCCGTGCCGATGTTCACCAGTTCCATACCGGGGCCGTTAGCGGTATCAATGCGGGTCAAAAAACGGTGTCCATCGGACGATGTGCTGACTATCGAGCCGCGCAGATGCACCTGCTCACGGCGGATT
>JACRBK010000463.1 GCA_016234525.1 Chloroflexota bacterium | reverse complement strand
GGCGCAGCGAAGAAGTTCGTTTTATCGCCCGGCATCCCCTGGATTGCTTTGTCAAATGCCTGAGAAAAAGCGGTAACGGTCGGGAAACGATCTGAAGGCACTTTCGCCATCGCCCGGTTCAGCACGTCAGAAACCGGCTCTGGAATATCAGGGCGGTAGGTCTGAGGAGGCGTGGGTACCTCATTGAGGTGTTTGTACATCAACCCATGCGGGGTATCCGCCTCAAAGGGCACATGCCCGGTCACCAGCGCATAGATCATCACCCCCATTGAGTACTGGTCGGTGGCCGGTGTGATTTCTTCGGCGCGCCACTGTTCCGGCGACATAAATGGCGGTGTGCCGATCAGCACGCCTGAACTGGTTAATACACGCGAAGCGGTCATCAGTTTGGCGATGCCAAAATCGACCAGATAAGCATTCCCCTGGTTATCAAACATGATGTTGTTGGGTTTAATATCGCGGTGGATGACCCCCTGGCTGTGAGCATAGTCCAGCGCGCTCGCCAGTTGTTTGAGCAGATCAGCGGTTTCAGCCAAGGAGGGCATCGGCAGCCCCAGTTCGGCCTGCTGCGTCAGGCGATCCATCAGTGTGCCGCCCGTCAGCAGATGCATCACCACATAACTGATTTCGCCCTGCACGCCGTAATCATGCACCGGCACGATATGGGCGTGTCCTAAAGCGGCGGCGGTACGGGCTTCGCGATAGAAACGATCAATATAATCCGTCTGCGAAACCAGTTCCGGCGACATCACTTTGACCGCTACTTCGCGCTGCAAACTGGACTGGTAAGCCCGATAAACGGCTCCCATTCCCCCTATGCCGAGCAGTTCTTTAAGCTGGTATTGGCCGAGGCTTTGCCCCGCCAGATTCTGAATACTCATAAGTGCGTTCTTCCCTCCTCAAGGTCAGACAGCAGCCTAACGCGACGCGCGGGTCGGACGTGTTTCCAGGCGGTAGCCCAGGCCACGCACCGACTGTAAAAAACGGGGATCATTTGGGTCGGGTTCGATCTTTTGGCGCAGTTCATACACCAAATGATTCACTTCCGCCTCGACGTGGTTGATCTCGTCGCCCCATATCGCCGTGATCAATTCCTCATACGAACACATCACCGCGATCTGCCCGTTGGCACGGTTGCGCTGGTCCATGTAACGAATCAGCTTGTGTTCCTGCGGGCGCAAATTGCGAATTTCTTCGCGGTGTGTGCCTTCGATACGAAACAGCCGCGCTTGAATCCAGTCGTATTCGATAAAGACAGTGCTCGATCCTTCGTCAACGCGCTGCGTTTTGAGCGGATCACGGAACACGAGTTCCCAATAGAGCGGCTGCCCGCTATCGGTCAGCAGCCCCAAAATGCGGATCGCGTCACCATCCTGGATCGAGGCCCGCCCAAAGACCACCTCGACTCCTGCCTCGCGCCGGATAAATGTCCGGTTAACGCTGCCGTTATCGATTACCCACCACGTATCGGCCTCGCGTTCGATGACACAATGCGCCTTGCGTGTAATCAACTGTTGGGGATCGGGTTCCAGTCCAATATCGTTAAAGTCTTGAAACCGGCCAATCGTCAAGCGGTCTTTGGTCAGTTCCACCGCAAAGCTTTCATCGTTGGGGCCGTGTACTTCAAACACAGGCAGTAATCCTTTCAATCCCAAAATCTCCTTGTGGCACTTGTGATTGATTTCCCTATTACTTAGTATAGACGAATCCAGCAGCTTCACATGGAGAATGGATGGGAATTGAATGGAAAAACGATGGGCAGGAGAAAATGAAACAAGGGGAAAACAAAACAACACCCGTCAGGGTGTCATTTTGTGATTTTTACGATGTACGTTTCGTGGGTTATTTGAGCATTTCCGGCTGCACAACCGAGGTATGGACATCGAACGTCGGCGGGTTTTCCAGGTGTTTTTTTACGGCGCACAGTTCCGCCGAACGGATCACGGCGCTCTTATATTGTTCCGGGAAATCCAGCGGCAGTTGAATATCGATCTCGACATTTTCTACCATGTGTGTCAGCGGGTTCGAGCGGGTGTGCTGAACGATGCGGATACCTTCAGTAGACAGGCCGCGCTGCTTGCAGAACCCTAACACGTACACACCCGCGCAGGTCCCCATCGAGGCCAGGAACAACATAAACGGTGAAGGAGCCGATCCATCCTGGTTGGTCGTAATAACAAGATCGTCGACTAAGGCATCGACCCGCATTTGACCGGGGAAGACAATTTGCATTTCCATGTTTATAATCCTTTGTTGAATACTATTCAGCTTTATCAAGAGATTAGATGCAGCACCACAACAAACGATGCACCCAATTTGATCGAAGTGCGGTATTTCGTACCTCAGGGTGTATTCTACTCGGTGCCATTGTCAGGTGATGGTGGGTTTGACAAGCCGGGGCGAATAGGTGAAAATTTTATCACAATCGTACTGTTGATTCTTGCCTGTCACCGGAGTAAAGTCAGATGATAAAAGAAGTTTTGAAAGACGCTGAAGATCGCATGAAAAGTGCTGTTGCCGTGTTAGAAGACGACCTCAAAGGAATGCGCACCGGTCGTGCTTCACCGGCACTGGTCGAAAAGCTGCACGTAGAGTATTACGGCACAGCGACGCCGCTTTACCAACTGGCGACGATCACCACCCCGGAAGCGCAATTGATCTCGATCCGCCCATTCGATAAAACTTCGCTCAAAGCCATCGAAAAAGCGATCCTGGCTTCGGAATTGGGGCTGACCCCCAACAATGATGGTACAATCATCCGCCTTAATATCCCGGCGCTAACCCAAGAACGGCGCACGGAACTGCAAAAACTGGTCCATCGTCGCGCCGAAGAATCCCGTGTTGCGGTGCGCAATGTGCGCCGCAGCGCCATTGACGATCTGCGCGAGATGGAAAAAGAGAAGATTATCTCGGAAGATGACAACAAACACGGCCAGGAAGAAATGCAAAAACTCACGGACAAATATATCCGCGAGATCGATGAAGCTGGCAAGCGCAAAGAAGCCGAGATCATGGAAGTCTAATCGTCAGGTTTATTTGCAGGGGCAACTACTGCCCCTGCTGGAGCACATAAGCTATGGCAGATGAAGTTTTAACCCTGCCGGAACGTATCCCCTATCATGTAGCAGTTATCATGGATGGCAATGGGCGGTGGGCCAAGTCACGCGGGCTGCCGCGTCTGGCAGGACACCGGGCCGGGGTAGAGAATTTGCGGCGCATCTTGCGTGCGTGCAGCGAGTTTGGCATCAAAATTCTGACAATCTATGCCTTTTCGACAGAAAATTGGGGACGTCCCGAAGCCGAAGTGCGCGGCCTGATGAATATTCTCGAAACCGTGATCGACCGTGAATTGAATCAACTCAATGCGAACGGGGTGCAGCTCCGCCATATCGGGGAGCTCGACGGGCTGTCGGCTATGCTGCAAGCGAAAGTCCGCAAAGCCATTGATATGACACGCAACAACGACCAGCTTGTTTTGAATGTGGCCTTCAATTATGGCGGGCGGCAGGACTTGCTTCAGGCCATTCGGCGTATTGTAGAAGATGGTGTTCCGTCTGAAGAAATTGACGAAAAGCTGGTGGATTATTACCTGTATACCGCCGGACAGCCGGACCCAGACCTGGTGATCCGCACAGCGGGCGAAATGCGCCTGAGCAATTTTTTGCTCTGGCAGGCGTCGTATGCAGAATATTATGCGACCCCAGCCTATTGGCCGGACTTTGACCGCGATGAACTGCTCAAAGCACTGGTTTATTTTGCCCGGCGTGAACGCCGGTTCGGGTTGGTGCTTCAACCTTAAATTAAGGTCCTGAAACTCATTCCACCTATCGAGACAACTCTATGCTCAAAACGCGCGTGATAGTGGCGGTAGTCGCACTGCCGATCCTGGTGGGGGTAGTGCTGGCGGGCGACTGGTTGTTCGCCCTGGTTATCCTGGCGGCGCTGCTGCTGGCTGGAGATGAATATACGCGGCTGCTGCGGCAGGGCAGCTATCACCCGCCGGAGTTTCTGGTCCTGAGTCTGATCGCGCTGCTGTGGGCAGCGACGTGGTTCGATCATCCCGACTGGCGCGAACCAGCGGTAGCCCTGGTGCTGATTGTCGGCGTTTTTTACGCTATTGTCAGCATGGAGCGCAATCGTCCTCCCATGATCACGGACCTGGCGCTGGCGGTGTTCGGCGGGCTGTATCTTGGCTGGTTAGGCAGTTTCGTGGTCGCCATCCGCGAGCTAAAAGAAGGGGCCTACCTGACCCTGCTGATCTATGGCTGCGTGGCGTTTTCCGACAGCGCCGCCTTTTTTGTGGGGCGCACCTGGGGCAAACACAAACTCTCGCCGCGTGTCAGCCCTAAAAAAACCTGGGAAGGTTATATCGGCAGCGTGATCGGCGGGCCGCTGTTCGGGGCAGGGGTAGCCATGTTAGTGTCCAGCGATGTATTAAGTTGGGCGCACGGCGCGGTGCTCGGTCTGTTGATCGGTACGCTCGGCACGGTGGGCGATCTGGCGATCTCGGTGATCAAACGGCAGGTCGGCGCGAAAGATTCCAGCCATCTGATCCCTGGTCACGGCGGTGTGTTAGATCGCACGGATTCAGTATTGGTTGCGGCGGCAATCAGCTATTTTTACCTGATCTGGTTTGTCTTTTAAATTTCGGCGCGGCCCTATCTCTCCGCCCTAATCCTTGATCCTCCCAAAACCGCTCTATCAGGCGGTTTTTTTGTTTTTGTTCTCCGGCATAAAAAGCATCATGTTAACCGTTTTAATGCGCGATTTTTCACGATGCAAACCGATTTGCATGATTGATAAACACACGACATAATAGAATTATCCTTGTGTAGAAAGGAGCATGACATACCGCGTAAGCGCTTGTTTGTTCTCTTGCTCATCAACCGATTTAAATTCTTTTGGGGAGTCTGAAATGAAACTGTTTAGACGTTCTTGGGTTATTCTGCTGGTTTTGGTCCTGGCCGGACTCGCGCTGCTTTCTACGGCCCAGGCGCAGGAAAACACCCCCCGCCCCGACAGTGTTACCATCGCGGGGACGATTCAGGCTGTTTTGGGCTGCGCCAACGATTGGGCGCCTGAATGCGATAAGACGTTTTTAACCTACGATCCGGCGGACGACCTGTGGGTCGCCACCTTCGAACTCCCGGCGGGCAGCTATGAATATAAAGCCGCTCTCAACGCCGGTTGGGACGAAAACTATGGCCTGCACGCTGAACCCGGTGGAGCGAATATCCCGCTGGTGCTGGACGAAGACAAAGCCGTTACTTTCTTCTATGATCACAAGACTCACTGGGTCAGCGACAACGTGAACTCGATCCTTGCTAATGTCCCCGGCAGTTACCAGGCGGGGATTGGCTGCCCCGGCGACTGGGCGCCCGACTGCCTGCGCTCGCTGCTGCAAGACCCGGACGGCGACGGCGTGTATGCCTTCTCCACGTCCATGATCCCAGCGGGCGACTGGGAAGCAAAAGTCGCCTATAACCAGAGTTGGGATTTGAACTATGGTGCGGACGGCGCAGGTAACGGCCCGAATATCCTGTTTAACGTCCCGGCAGTGGGGCATAATGTGACCTTTACCTACAACACCGCCGACAATATGATCACCATTACCGTCAGCGAGGAACCTGTGGCAACCGAAGAAGAAGTCGCGGCGGCACTAGCGGCAGGCGCGACTATTGGCGACCTGAACACCGCTAAAGCGGTTTGGGTGAACGAAAACACCATCGCCTGGAACCTGAAACCGGGCGGAGTCGCCAGCTACAAACTGCACTACGCACCGGACGGCGGATTGAAGATCGAAGAGGGTAAAGTGGTGGGCGGCGAAACGATCTCGCTGCGTAAGGAAACTGATGGCCTGAGCGAAGAAATTCTCGCCGAGTACCCCCACCTGGCAGGTTATACAGCGCTTACTATCAAAGACGAAGACCTGCCGAAAATCCCTGATATTCTCAAGGGGCAGTTCGCGATATCGATCACCGGCACCGGCGGCCAAATCACCGATGCGACTTCAGTACAGTTCGCGGGCGTGTTGGATGCGCTGTACACCTATGATGGCGAACTGGGTTTGATCTTCGATAACGGCGTGCCGACCCTGAAAGTGTGGGCGCCGACAGCAAAGAGTGTCAAACTCCACCTGTTTGCCGATCCCAAACCCGACACCGCCAGTACCGTCTACGATATGACACTCGATCCCGAATACGGCGTGTGGAGCGTCACGGGTGAGGCGGGCTGGAACTACCAATATTATCTCTACGAAGTCGAAGTTTATGTGCCATCGACGGGCGCCGTCGAACACAACCTCGTGACCGATCCCTATTCGGTCAGCCTCTCGACCAACAGCCAGCGCAGCCAGATCGTGGACCTGCTCAACGATACGAGCCTGATGCCGCCCGGTTGGAACGAGATGACTAAACCCGCACTCGAAACACCCGAAGACATCGTGCTGTACGAGCTGCATGTGCGCGATTTCAGCGCGAGTGATCCCGGTGTGCCGGATGCCTGGAAGGGAACTTTCATGGCTTTCACCGCGCCGGAATCAGCGGGAATGCAGCATCTTAAGGACCTCGCGGCGGCGGGCCTGACGCATATCCACCTGCTGCCCGTGTTCGACATCGCCACGATCAACGAAAACAAGGCCGAGCGAGTCGAACCTGATGCGGCAGAACTTGCCAGCTTCCCCGCGGACTCCGACCAGCAGCAGGCGCTCATTGATCCGATCCGTGATCAAGATGCGTTCAACTGGGGTTACGATCCGTTCCATTACACCGTCCCCGAAGGCAGTTACGCGACCAACCCGAACGGAACCACCCGCATTTTGCAGTTCCGGCGTATGGTGCAGTCGCTCAACGATGCCGGGCTGCGCGTAGTGCTGGATGTCGTGTATAACCACACCAATTCCAGCGGGCAGGGAGATCGCTCGGTGCTGGATAAGGTCGTGCCGGGGTATTATCACCGTTTGAATGCGTTGGGCGGGGTCGAACACAGCACCTGCTGCGAAAACACCGCCACCGAAAACGCCATGATGGAAAAACTCATGATCGACTCGGTGATCATGTGGTCCAAAGCCTACAAGATCGACGGCTACCGCTTCGATCTGATGGGCCATCACATGAAGTCGGACATGGAAGACCTGCGGGCGGCGCTCGATGCGCTGACACTCGACGCTGATGGCGTGGACGGCAAGACCATCTACGTTTATGGCGAAGGCTGGGACTTCGGCGAAGTTGCCCAAAACGCGCGCGGCACAAATGCCACGCAGTTGAACCTGCCCGGCACCGGAATCGGCACATTTAACGACCGCATCCGCGATGCGATCCGGGGCGGCAGTCCCTTTGGTGGACGCCAGGAACAGGGCTTCGTCAACGGCCTGTATTACGATAATAACGGCTTCACGCCCGGCACCGAGGACGAACAAAAAGCCCGCCTGCTGCACTTCGCGGATATGATCCGCGTGGGGTTAGCGGGCAACCTGGCGAACTACGAATTTGAAGGCGCTGACGGTTCTGTGATCAAGGGATCCGAAGTGGATTATAATGGCAGCCCTGCCGGTTATACCCTCGATCCGCAAGAACAGATCGCTTATGCCGAGGCGCACGACAACGAAACCCTGTTCGACAAAATCCAGTATGCCGCGCCCGAATCAGCGACCGTCGCAGACCGCGTGCGGATGCAGAACATGGGAATCAGCATCATCACGCTGAGCCAGGGTGTGCCGTTCCTGCACGCTGGTCAGGATATGCTGCGCTCGAAGTCGATGGATCGTAACAGCTACAACTCCGGCGATTGGTTCAACAAACTCGACTTCACCTATATGACCAATAACTGGGCCGTTGGGCTGCCCAATACCAATAACCAGGATATGTGGCCGGTGATTCAACCGCTGCTGGCGAATCCTGACATCCAACCACAGCAGGCCGACATCGTGCAGTCGGTGGTGCATTTCCAGGAAATGCTGAAGATTCGTAAGAGTTCGCGGCTGTTCCGCCTGACCACTGCCGACGATGTGATCGCCCGCCTCACCTTCCAGAACACCGGGCCGGAACAACTTCCCGGTCTGATCGTGATGAGCGTGTCGGATATGGGCGACCTGGAAGACCTGGACCCCGATCACGAACTGGTAGTGGTGCTGTTTAATGCCACTGACGATGAAGTGACCTTCACCCAGGCCGATCTGGCCGATGTGGCGTTGCAACTGCATCCCGTTCAGGCCGTGTCCGCCGATCCGGTGGTTCAGACTTCCGCCTTCGACGCGGCAACCGGAACCTTCACCGTCCCGGCGCGCACAACCGCCGTCTTTGTGCTGCCCGAATAACCCACAACCTGCTCTTTCAAAACAAGAGCAGCCGTTATAACATCATTGGCCGGGGTTTGCCCCCGGCCTTTTTTGTTGGATTTGTATAGGCTGACACGCCGCCACAAATATAAAAATCTAGTAACCGGATCACCTTTGTTTGTGCTAAAGTCTGAAAAGTAAGGTCTAACAAAAATGCGGGGTTTTCCATGTCAGCATCATTGAGCCTGCAAGATCAACTAGACCAGATGACCCGTCCAGGCGATCTATTTGAAGTCGTTGATGCAGAAGAAAAGAAAATACGCTGCGTCGCCTGCGGTCATCGCTGTTTGCTCAAAGAGGGCCGGCGGGGAATCTGCAAAGTACGCTACAACGACGGGGGAACGCTGCGCGTCCCACACCACTATGTGGGCGCGCTCCAGATCGATCCGATTGAGAAAAAACCATTTTTCCATGTGCAGCCCGGCGCGACGATTCTCAGTTTTGGGATGCTCGGCTGTGATTTTCACTGCCACTACTGCCAGAACTGGGAGATTTCGCAAACGCTGCGCGATGAAGCCGCCGGGCGAGATTATATCCCGATGACGGCGGACGATCTGATGGCGCTGGGCAAACGTCACCATATTCGCGCGATTGCCAGTACCTACAACGAGCCATTGATCACGACCGAATGGGCGGTGGAGGTGTTCAAACAGGCGCGCCAGAATGGGATGCGGACGTTCTATATCTCTAACGGCAACGGCACGCCCGAAGTCATTGACTATCTCAAGCCCTGGTTAGACGGCTACAAGATCGATCTCAAGACCATGCAAGACGCACATTACCGCAAATATTTGGGCGGTGTGCTGCAACATGTGCTAGATACTATCAAACTTGTGTATGAAGCCGGAATATGGCTCGAAGTGCTGACCTTGATCGTGCCGGGATTGAACGATAGTAATGAAGAACTGTGGGACGCGGCGCGTTATATCCGCAGCGTGTCACCAGAGATTCCCTGGCATGTGACCGCCTTCCATCCCGATTACAAAATGACCGACCGTGAACGCACGCCTTCTGATACCTTGATGCGCGCGGCGGAAATTGGGACCGAAGCCGGGCTAAAGTATGTATACGCCGGGAATATTCCCGGTCGCACCGCCGAATGGGAAGATACGCGCTGCCCACAGTGTCAAAAAACGCTGATCCGGCGGCGAGGATTTACTGTGATCGAAAACCGTTTGTCTCAGACCGGGGGGGCTTGCCCAGACTGCGGTACACGAATCCCCGGCATCTGGACCTGATTGAACCGTTACTTGCCACCAGACCATCAAAGACTAGGACCGACGCGCTCTATGACTAAACACATCATCCCGCGCTACAAACTGATTTTATATTACGATCTTGCTATGGGAGATACCGAAACGTATTACCAGTTTGTCATGTCTGAGATGGTCCCGGCACTGCAAGAGATGGGACTGTATCTTTTTCGTGCTTTTCACAATATTCCGGGGCAGGTCGGCGATGATATTCGCGTGCGCCAGGTGGAGTATGTGTCCGAAGATTTAGAAACCATCCAGGATATTCTGAATAGTGATAAATGGCAGGAACTCGAAAACCAGCTAATGGAACATGTCACCCATTACAGCCGGAAAGTAGTACGTTTTAGATCGGGCTTTCAGTTTTAATAGGATGCAATGAAATGGTTATCCTGCGAATTGAACATCCAGTCCCCGACTACGACGCCTGGAAACGGGCCTTTGACAGCGATCCTGTCAGCCGAGAAAAATCGGGTGTACGCCGCTACCGGGTCTTACGACCACTCGACAACGCTAACTACGTGATGATCGACCTTGAATTTGATACTGCGCGCCAGGCTGAAACCATGCTCGGCGCATTACGCGCCTTATGGGGACGTGTCGAAGGGACGATCATGATGAATCCCCAGGTGCGCATCGTCGAGGCCGTCGAGACCGGAGAATACTGATCTCAACGATCAAAACTAAGACTTGATATTCAAGCCCAATACCAGCTATTTTCAGCAGAACGCGGCTTGCTGCGTTTTGTTCGTTTATGCCTGCCGCGCAGTGACAGTTTCGCCATACCCGGAGAGCACATCCTCCCAGCGTAACACGGCCTGTTGGCCCTCAAAAGTGATCGCCACGCCCCAGTATTCCGGGTTATTGATAGAATACCAATGCATCACCAGCGTGCGACCTTCGCGCCAACCGCCAACGGCGGCCATTCGATCATGATCTGCCATCCCACCCAGACGCTCTACCAACACATCGCGCAGCACGCTATCCATCGCCAGGGGAATCACGGCGCGATCCTCGCCCGCTTCGAGCGTCAGCGACAGGAGAGAGCCTTGAACGGTCAGGGTGAAGGCTGTCAGCCCCAGGCCATTTTGATCCAACTGCCAGCGTTGGCCGGAAATCTGCACAGCCAGGGCAGGCAGGGGAGGTAAAGAACGTGATTGAGGGCGGCCCAGTCCCGCCGCGCGCGCGACCAGTTCAGCCGCCACTTCAGGATTCTCCGGCAGGCTGTTCAGGTGCAGCGCCGGGCAAACAAATGTATCCATCAGGTGATTCAAAATCGATGATGGATCGCGCAGCCCTGCCGTAAGAACCAACACCAGATCACAACCGGGCAGCAGGCAGCAAAACTGCCCGCCGTAACCCGACAGAATCACCGCGCCTCGTTCTGCATCCAGCCAGCAGCCAAACCCATAGTTCGTATTTTCGGCCTGAGTTCGGCTGATCGTATCGATCCAAGCTTTCGGCACTAGTTGAACACTATTCCACTGCCCATCCGCCAAAATCAGCGCGCCCAATTTCGCCAGATCGCGTGAGGCCAACCACAGCCCGCCCCAACCAAGCGTGATCCCCTGCTGGCTGGACTGCCAGCGCACCTCCCCAATCCCCAGGGGGGCGAATAATTTCGTTTGGGCATAATCCGCCAGCGTTTGCCCGGTCGCCTGCTGAAGCACGGCGGAGAGCAGGTAATAATTGGCGCTGCTGTAAACCATTTGCGCGCCCGGTTCGGTCTCGACCGGCGCATCGAGCGCCCATTGCAGCGCGTCGGCTTCGGTGAGGCAGTGCCAGGTATCCGCATCGGTCAACGCCAGACCGGATGACATGTTGAGCAGGTGGCGCAGTGTCATGGCTTCTTTACGCACGTCACGGTGAGCCACCGTGCGCTTTGGGAAAAAGCTCAGTACCGGCTGATCCAGGCTGGTGAGTTTTCCTTCGTGCAGCGCGATCCCGACCAGCAGCGCCGTCACGCTTTTGGCAATCGAGCGCATATCGTGCTGCGAATCCGTGTGGTAGGGGTGGAAATAGGCTTCAAGGACTAACCGCCCGCTGCGCGCGATCAACAAGCTGTGCAGGTTGAGACGCTGCGCGCGCGCATAATCCAATAGATCAAGCAGTTTTTGAGAATCAACACCCTGCGCTTCCGGAGTCGAAATAAGCCAGTCGTGTAGAGCCATCTTTTCCGATCCTTCTCTTTTTTGTAGGGGAGCAACGCCGCCACTCCCCTACAGCAGCTTGAAGAAATAACGCCTATTCCTGGTACAACCCACGCGCCTGCGTCAAACGCCGGGCGCTGTCATCCAACCCACCGGGACGGTTGCGCGCCAGCCACACCTCGCGGTATTCGGCTTCAATCGTTTCGAGATCCGCCGCCAGAGCGTGTTTCGCTTGCCCACCACCGTTGATCTGCAACAAACCACGTTTTGCGCCGTGAATCAACATCCGCGCCGCGAGTGCAAACTCACGCTGAATCAGATCGGCGTCAGGGACGGCCATCTGCGCGCCGGGCAGTTTGCCGATCACGCCACCCACATAATCGATCACAGCTTGAAGTTTGTCTATCAACTGCCGGTCATCATCCGCTGTGCTGCCAAAATGAGCGCGAATTTTGTTCAACGGTCTCTGATACAGCGTAAACATCAGGCTGCTATTCGAGATCAGCAGACCGGGAATTCGGTAGGCATTGCCGAGATCAGCCGCCAATTGGCCCATTACCCCGGCTCGATCACGGAAAGCGAACGCATCCAACGCGGCAGGCAAATTGAGTTCGAGATTTTGAGTATAGGCCCAACTCATCGCCGCGCCATACACAAAACCGAGATAACTGATCGGGAGCGACTGCCAGTGGCCTTCGTCGCCCCAATCGGTATTCAGCACGCCTGTGGCACCATGTCTTAGCCCGTTTTCTACCGCGTTAAGGATATTGCCGGTGCAATTATCGGTACGCCCGGCAATCGTGCGCCAGCTTGACGTGCCAGGGCAGACATAAAAAGGTACGCCTGAATCCGCGAAAAGTTTTGATTTGCCGGCGAAATCGTGATCGGCCTCATAACCCCATTCGAGCGCGATGGTGTTGCCGGGGATTTCACGTACGAGTTCGGGGTACTGGTTGATGATGTCTCCCCAAAACTGCATCGTCCGCCCGTGCGACTGGACGCGGCGATAAATTTCGAGCAGAAAATCCAGATAAACGCGCCCCTTGCCTTTTTGCTCGACTAACGTTTTGCTGTGTCCCAGGCCGAGATCAACCGTCTCATCACAGCCGACGTTAAACATGCCGCTGGTGAAGTTGGGCAGCAGTTCAGCATAGAGTTCCTCGAGCAGGTTCAGCACGCCAGGCACTGCGGGCGATAGGCTGAACGGCGGCAGCATATTCCCCCAGGGCGATAGAAATTCGGTTTCGGTTTCAGCCAGCGCCTTATATGGCGCGTGTTT
>JACRBK010000462.1 GCA_016234525.1 Chloroflexota bacterium | reverse complement strand
TATTTTCTCAAAGTGCATAGCCTGCCCCTACATCGCCAAACGCTGCCCGGACTGACCACTCCCCCTCTCCGACTGAGTTGGAGACGGGGGAACAACCCACCAGGTTTGTGAAGGTAAACGGTGCCGCTACACCCATTTTTTTAGGGATGAGGGCGTTTTGATCCTCCGCAAACACCCCTGACGCGATTCCCCTGGTTAGGTGGCCCAATGTGTTTACATAAAAAGACGAATAATGTTATGATTGGCCCATCCTTGTAGGGGGGATGTATGCACAACGATCCTTTTATTGACCGGCAGTTAGGTGATTTTATTATCCGTGAACGTATCGGTCAGGGAGGCATGGCGACTGTCTATCGCGCCTACCAACCTTCGGTCAACCGCGATGTGGCGCTCAAGATTATCCCCTTAAAGGAAGAGGATCATCAAAACGAACTCTTCCGGCGGCGCTTCAACAAAGAGGCCGAACTGGTGGCCTCGCTGGAACACATTCACATTTTGCCAGTGTATGACTATGGAATCACCCCTGAAGCGGCTTTTCTGGCGATGCGCCTGCTGCGCGGCGGCACGCTGAGTGATCTGCTTCGGCACGGCCCGCTAAAATTTGACCAGGCGGCGCATTTGTTTCGCCAATTCGCCAGCGGATTGGCTCATGCGCACCAACATAACGTTGTCCACCGCGATCTCAAGCCCAGCAACATCATGCTCGATGACGCGGGCAACGCTATGCTGACCGATTTCGGGCTGGCGAAGTTGATCGGCGATTCGCTCGAAATCACCCAGGCGGGCACGATTATCGGAACTCCGGCTTATATGGCCCCCGAACAACTGCGCGCCCAACCGTTCGATCACCGGGCGGATATTTACAGCGCAGGCGTGGTGCTGTATCACATGCTGACCGGGCGCGCCCCGTTCGGCGGACCCACCAGCGATCTGGTCACGACCATTTACCAGCATCTAGAGGAACCCCCTCCCTCGCCGCGTGGGTTCAATCCGGCCATTTTGCCCGATGCCGAGGTCGTGATCTTGCGGGCGCTGCATAAAGCCCCGGAAGATCGTTTTCAATCCATGCGCGACATGGCCGACGCGCTCGATCATGCCCTGGGGCGGCCCGGCAGCGGCGAACACAGCATTGAAGTGGTGGACAAAACGCACCCGCCGCTCATCCACTCAACATCCTCACCTGACTCAAACCCATCGACCCCGCGCACCATTTCGGTGACGATCACGCTGAAGAGTCTGCGGCGCTCGATCCTGATCGGGGTGGGCCTGATGGTGCTGCTGGTGATGATCCTGGGGTTGGTGATCGTCATGAGCGGGCCGGATGACGATAAAAACGACGATACGCTGCCCGCGCCGACCGTTATCCTTGGCGAACAGGGCAAAGCCGAAGAAGCGATCCCCACTGAGGCGGAGATCGAGCGCGCCCAGCGCAAACTCGGCGCAGATGGGTTTATCGCTTATATCGCCTGCACGCTCAGCACCGAATATCATGTCACTCAGGCGCGTGAAATGGGCGACTTCGCCGCTGCCTATGAACTCGCCTATCGTATCTACGATTCCAACGCGGACGCTTATTCGCAGCTCACACAGATCGAAAAAGCGCGGGCCGATGGCGCGAAAGCGCTGATCATTTGCCCGCTTGATCCGACCCTGTTGGATCGCCCGATGCAGTCGGTGCAGCAGGCCGGAATCCCGCTGGTTTTTATGCACTCCGATATTCCGAGCTACGGCGGGGTGCTGCTGGCGGGGGATGATTATGAGATGGGCCTCAAGGCGGGGCGCTTTGGCGGGCAGGTGATCGCGCAGGAAAGGGATGGTCAGGCCAATGTGATCCTCCTCGGTTATCCTGATCTGCCGATTTTGGTGACGCGGGCCGATGGGCTGGAAGCTGGACTCAAAGAATTCGCGCCCGAAGCGAACGTAATCGGGCGTTATTTGGGTGGCACACGCGAGTTTGGCGAAAAATCCGTGCGCGATCTTTTGGAGGATGGCGTGAAGTTTGACGCGATCCTGAGCATCAATGACGCGGGCGCGCTGGGTGCGATTGCGGCGCTCGAAGATGCGGGTATCGAGCCGGATCAGGTGATCATCAGCAGCGTGGACGCGGAAGAACCCGCCAAAGAATACATCCGCGAGGGTTACTATATGCGCGGATCGGTGGAGATCAACCGCGAGTTGTTCTCGCGCACCGGGGTGAATGCAATGGTCAAATTATTGGGCGGCGGGCTGCTGCCGGAGATTTTCTTGATCTCGCCCGGCGAGGTCGTCACGGCGGAGACATTGGCAGCGGAGTAAAACACACAAATTGAGTGACTTATAAGCAGTAGTAAAATTTCGACTGAATTTGATACGAATGTAGATTCACATCTTGCGCGACCAGAATTGAAACTTTCGATTATCTGTCGTTAATTTGTTTACTGTTTCGGCAGGTAAATCCAGTTCAACTAAAAAACAAAGTTGAATCAATAGTTTCATCTTCTGAACAAAGGCATACTGTTTTTGGGGATCGGTAATAGCAACTTTCTCAAGTTCTTCAGTATAGTGTGTCAGATAGTTGCGTGTGTCTACAAGTTGACCAATGAATTCACCATGGTTACCGATCAAACGATCTACAATTTGTTGATAAGGAGCCAGAACATTCTTCAAGATATGCTTCAGGCGCGTTCGAAGTGAGTATTCGTAACCATACTGTATCTTGTGCTTGATACTACTACGGTGAGAATCGTCGAGTCCTGTAGGAATAGCTTCATTGAGCGCTTTTCGAATAGGTTCATATTGCTCAGCAGGCATATAAACACCACCATACATCCGACGATGGTAAGTTTCAAGCGCCTGTGCCAAAGTGATAAACTCGAGATGAATATACATAGATGGGATATAAAAAATACCAAAATAAAGATCAAAAACAGGCAATAGTTTTTCCGCTTTGTTGAACCAGTTTTGAAGGTGTGTTTGAAAATTATCTGCGATGTCTTGAAAGTAAAATAACTTTTCACTTGGATGAATTTTTCTCTTTTCCTCAAGGATCGATCCCTGCGGATTATAGAAGATATACACATCCCGGGGAACACTTTCATTCTCGGAAATCTTCATAGTGCAGTTCTTATTTTTGCCTATTATAACTATAGGTAAAATTGCGCTTCCAGTGCCAAGGCTGAGGAAATTTCGTAGATGATAGATCACATCTTCCTGGAAGTCATTATAGTGCATCGGTTGATCTGGTGTTATCTCGACATAAGTTGCCTGATTCATATGAAAATCAACAAACTGATCACCTACAACGCGATGTCTATGATAAAAAGCTATATTTAAGTTGTCTATGCGGGACTCAAAGCGTTCTGGAAGCTTATAGCTGATCTCGGTGCCGATTCTTTCTCCTTTTTCAGAGAATTTGAAGTCGCTTGAGAAACCAGATATTCCGAACCATTGTTCCAAATATGTATAACGGATTGAGATACTGTCGAAAACAATATCTTCGTACTTCTCAAAATGACATCCAATAAAAATCACGTGTACTTGGTAGGTAGAACTTACATAGCCCACAGCCCAGGTCTCACCGCTCCGTATACATTTCCAGAGCGTCACTGGATCGCCTTTATTTGTGTATCCGCAGATAGTCTCAATAACTCCGTCTTGTCTTATAAGAGTATCGCCTGTCGTTTCAAGAACCGCGCCATCGACAGGATGAAACTTCAGTGTTCCAGCGACTTGATGATCTGGAGATTGAGGAAGCCACCACAGCCCTTTATATTCAAATTCTTCCACCCGACTACCCCCTATCCCTCAAACAACGTCAGCAGATAGCCGCCTGTCGTCAGGCCGCCCTGCGCGGACTCGACCAGCAGGCGATAATGGCCGTTTTCCGTCAGAGGAATCGTCAGCGCCGCCGTGATCTCGCCCACACTGCGGCTGTCATTTTGCGCCAGCACCCCGCCGGACGGCGTGTACAGCGTGATCTGTGGATCGAGCGTACTGCCTTCGCGCGGCTCAACAATAATCTCCCAGACCTGCCCGGCTTTTCCTCGGAATATATACCCCTGCTTCATACCCGCTAACGGCAGATCGTTTTTGATCATCGCGGGGACGGTGTGCGGCTCAAAGTCCACCTCGGCGGGCCACTGCGGAGCGATCAACGGGGAATCGCCCGTATCGGACGAACTATCACCATCCAGTATGGACCAGATCACCAGGGGAATCAGCATCAGAATCATGGGGAGAACAAACGCAGCCAGATAGATCACGCCGCGCGTATGCCAGCGCAAACGCTGAATCAACGTCGGATGAACGGCGTACAGGTGCTCCCAGGAGCCGGAACTGTCGGGATCGTGGCTGAAACCATCCTGATCATGGGCCTGATCTAACGGTTCGTCATAATAAACGATATGCGGCCCGGCGGCAGGCGGTTGATCCTCCTCGCCGGGCGCTTCTAAAAAGTCTAACGATGTCACAGGAGGTATCCGCGTTATCAGCGATCAATGATCGCGTCAACCGTCTGGCGCACGGTCGGCGGCGCGATGCGCTCATCTTTCAAATAATCGCGCTTCATGATCTGGTACAGAGTCGAAATTTCGCAGATCGGGACGACCGGACCATCCCCCGACAGTTCGACGCCTTCCGACGAAAAAACCACAATCGCGTAGATCGGCACATTCGACAGCCCACGCTTCGCCAAATACTTACGCAGCGCGAAAACATCCCGCACACATTCTTCGGTGGGGTTGGTCTTGGCTTTGCGCAGCCCTTTTGGGGTCTGCACGATCCAGTCCGAATGTTCGTTCATCCACTTGCCGGTATAGTCCACGATGCGAAACACCAGCGCCCCCGGTGGGCCAACCAGAATCGCATCAACATAGCCTACCCCGCGTTTGCTGACATTGCGCAGATAGGTATAACGGTTGTCGAGAAACTGGCCCAGCCCTTCCCCGACGGCATACGCCAGCGGGTTATCTTTTTGCAGTGACAGCGCACGACCCGTCCCGACGACCCCCACCCCAATGCCGATCAATCCCAGCAGAAACAGCGCTCCCTGGCACAGATCAAACAACACGCTTTCAAACAGGGGAAAGAAAATAAACAAAACGCTCAGAGTAACGGCAATCGCGCCGCCAAAAAAGGTCAGCAGCCCTATAAACAGATAAAACCGGCCACGCCGGGTGATGTTGCGTAAAGGGTTAATGTTCTGCATTTTTATCTACCGCCTTCTAGGTCGATTGTTCTTCTGCCGGGCCGGGTTTCTCTGAGGGCGGCTGATCAGGCGCGCTGGCAGGCGGCGCATCGGGCGACTCTGGCGGCGCAGGTGGAGCCTCTGGCGCGGGTGGAGCAGATCCATTCCCACTGCCGGACGCTGCCGCTGCGGCTGCCGCTTTTAACTGTTGGTGCTTCGTAATAACCCCATCCATTTTTTGACGGAGTTCGGTCATGCCGGGCAGCGGCTTATACAGCAGCAGATCGGCTCCAGCGGTTTGAATAGCTTCGGTCTCCTCCTCTGGCGACATGTGATAGGCGGTGATCAGGACAATAGCGATATTCCCCAAGATCGGGCTGCGCCGCAGACGGCTGCCCACCTCTGGGCCGGTGACTTCGGGTAAACGAATATCCAAAATCGCCAGTTCGGGCAGTTCACCACGTACCCGACCATGATCTACACCGTCAACCCAACTGACTGCTTCGCCGCCATCGACAAAAGCGACTCCTTCGATACCCCATATCTCAAACATGGCCAGCAGTACATCATATATATCTGGCTCGTCTTCAACAACCATCCAGGTAGGCAACGGCCACACTCCCCTAAATGCATCGCCCAGGTTGGGCAACTGTTCTTGAGAAGGTTGATTTCCCGATATACTATAGGCGGACGTGGACGAAATCGCAAATCTGGATTCGCGGTTTGACAGGGGTGACGCTATTATTCGCTGCTCGGATGCGGTAAGATTGGGTTATAATTTAACCAACATTGAGATCATCGACGGCTCGTCTCTCTCATCGTAAGCGGAACTCGTGCGGATATAGCGTGGAGGAATGTGGGTGAAACCCTGGTTAGTCATCGAGGACGAAGAAGATATTCGCAATATTGTTAAAATTATGTTCGGCGCGTGGGGATATAACTCGCTCGAATTTCGGGACGGCAACCAGGCATTTAAGTGGTTGGATCAAGTCGAGGCCGGAACCTACAACGACGAACTGCCGGATCTGGTGCTGATGGATATTCGGATGCCAGGACCACGCGGTAATGAGATCGCCCGCCGGATGCGGACGCTTAAACAGTTCCAACCTGTGCCGATTATTCTGATGACGGCGTTCACCCTGACCGAGGCCGAACGTCAAACGATGATCGTCGAGGATGGCGTCGATCACATTATCAATAAACCGCTGCCTGATTTTTTTACGCT
>JACRBK010000455.1 GCA_016234525.1 Chloroflexota bacterium | reverse complement strand
GGGTCCGCCTGCAACGAGGGGAGATCGGATGGCATATTTACCTTGATAGTGCAGCCATGCGCGCGGGCTTGATCTTCGGCGTCGTCCAAAACAATCGAAAGCAGGGCCGATAGACTGACCGGGCGCAGTGAAGGCTCGATGAGGTCTTGTTCCTGCACAAAGAGCAGATCATTGATCAAACTCACGACGCGATCCAGGTTCGTGCTGATCTTTTGCAGGGCCATGCCCAACGCCGGGCCAGCCATCGCCCCGGCCTGAACCAACTGCATATAACCCGTCGCCGCCGTGAGCGGAGTACGCAGTTCGTGCGCCATAGTGGTCAAAAATTCGGTGCGCTGCTGTTCTTGGGACTGCAAGCGGGCATAAGCATCTTGAATCTGATCTTTTTGTTTGCGCATTTCTTCGAGCGCGGTCGCGTCATTACTGCGCATCCGTTCAATCAAGGTGCGCATGATGTCGAGCATCATCGCCGGGTTGGCCTGGATCGCCTCGTTAAACGCTGTCTTGTCAATCTCCAACACGGTGACATCGGTCAGGGCGCGAACATTCGCAGCGCGCGCCTCACCCTGGACAAGCGCCATTTCACCAAAATAAATGCCCGGCCCCCCAGTGCGAAGTTGGCGTTCTTCATCGGCGGTAAACCGTTTGGTGAACTCCACCTCACCGTCCCCGATGATATAAAACGTCTCTTCAAAGGCCCCTTCACGGCAGATCAAGACGCCTTTTTCAAACTCACGCTGGCGAGTGAGAGATGCCAGCGGAGCGAGGGCGACCTCGTTCATGTGGGGGAACGCTTTGGACAGCACTTCAACGGCATTTATCTCGGCCATACGATTTTCCTGCCCGCACTCAATCGCTAGATTAGCTAGATATTGCGACAAAACTGACTTTCGTGCAAATGAATAAGGGGCAATTCTGCCTTCTTCTATCGAATAACCAACGAAAACCCTACGAAGTTTACATAGTCGGAACCCGCAGCCTGGAATCTGCGTTATATTGTTGTGGGGGAAATATACGGGTTATGATTTCATGGGATAAGTCACTTTATGGCAAATAATCGTCCTTCGAATGGTCTGGCAGAATCACCAGCAGCGAATGGTTCGCTCCGGCTTTCTTCTCGCCCACGCGGTTTGTGGGGGCAGATCGGCCTGTTGATCTTCCAACCGGGCTATTTTTTTGACACGCTGCGCCAGTTGCAGGAAGTACGACAGTGGTTTTGGGTAGCCCTCTTGGTATTGGGCCTGACGGCATTCAGTACAGTGCGCACTCGCCCGCCTGCGGCCAGTTCAGACACTCCGTCAGCGCCTGATGAAACGATGATCCCCACCGATACGGGCAGTGAGGGCGGGCTAGATTTCGGCGCACCGCCACCTGAAGCATTTTTGTCATCAACCGCCACCAGTACAGAAGAAACCGTGTCGGAAAAATGGCAGCGCGGCGCTATCGCCGCCAGCAACATCATCCTGGTCTGGTTGATCCTGGTCCTGCTGCTCAGCCAGACTTCATTGGCTAACGGCAAAATGCCTAACCTGGGGAAAAACCTGCAAATCGTGGTCTGGGCCTGTCTGCCGCTGGGCTTGATGGCAGCGCTCCAATTGATCTATCACTGGGGCGGCGGCGAGATCGGCAAGCCGGGGTTGTCTGGGCTGCTGCCGGAATGGTCAGGGTACAAAGACCTGACTGAAGCGCAGCAGAAAGTTCTCATGTCGTTGGCGACCCGGTTCACTCTGTTTGAGTGGTGGGCGGTGATCCTGGTCTATGTGGGAGCGCGCCATTCGCTCGACGGGAAACGCTGGGTCGTCGGTTATATCATCATCACCTGGATCACGTTGATCGTCGTCCTGCCGGTGCTGTCGGGATCAATTACCTTGCCCGAAACAGAGCCAGTTATTTCACCTTTGGAAGAATTCCCGCCTCAAGATATTATGCCATTTGAGGAAGGTGCGCCCGATGGAGGAAGTGAAGATTCAGCTCCCCCGGTACAAGTAAAACCAGGCGCTCGTAAAGGTTAATATGTCGGCTCAAAAAAACAACGGGCGAGCTATCGTCAGCACACGCGGCCTGCACAAAATATTCAAATCGGGGGACCAATGGGTGCAGGCGCTGACCGATGTCAATTTGGACATTCCGCAGGGCCAGTTTATTGCGATCATGGGGCCGAGTGGTTCCGGCAAAAGCACCCTACTCTACCTGTTGGGGGGCCTAGATACCCCGACCAGCGGCGAGATCACTATCGCGGGGCAGCGGCTCGACAGCATGACCAGCGATACCCTGGCGCGGTTTCGGCGCGAAACTGTCGGTTTTGTTTTCCAGATGTTTTACCTGGTTCCGACCATGAACGCACTCGAAAATGTAGCGCTGGCCGGGGTTTTTGGCGGGCAGCCGCGCCATATCCGCGAAGCGCGCGCCCAACAACTGCTGACCGTGTTGGGTCTCAAAGATCGTATGGATCATAAACCTTCGCAAATGTCCGGCGGGCAGCAGCAGCGCACCGCCATTGCGCGGGCCTTATTCAACAATCCGCCGATTATTATGGCAGACGAACCCACCGGTGCGCTTGACAGTAAGAACGGCACGGCGGTGATGAAGATGTTACGCGCTCTGTGTACACAGCAGGGCAAAACCGTGTTAGTCGTCACCCACGATCCGGGTGTCGCCAGCTACGCAGACCGAATGCTGCATTTGAAGGATGGACAGATTATCGATGACCAGAATCCCAGC
>JACRBK010000468.1 GCA_016234525.1 Chloroflexota bacterium | reverse complement strand
GAGTCTTCGAACAAAAGCTGTGTGCGCAGGCTCTTAACATCGACCACCCATACCCGGCTGGAGCTCGGCCCCAAACCAAGCCCTGAATTATAATCTTCGCGGTTATAGGCCACCTGTGTTCCGTCTGCATTCCAGGCCGGGCCAAAACAGCGCGCATCAACACAGTTCGTAATCTGGCGATTGGTCTGGTTGATCAGATGCAGTATCCACAAATCACTGGAGCCATCGGCATTGTACTGGGCATAGGCGATCTCATTCCCCTGCGGACTGACCGCAAAATCTTCGACGCCGTTTTCAGATGCCGTAAGCTGGTATACACTGCCATCTTCGAGATCGGTCATAAACAAGTTACGATCATATTCATCCGAAGGGGCTAAATAGACGGCGCGCGGGGTACGCACAGTAAATGACCAGCTAAAATCGTCGTGCAGTGTCACGCCGCGCTTAGCAGATCGCGCGCCCCGAGTAATCGTCACGGTGTAAATCTGCTCTGCGCTGAGCGGGCGGTGTGGCGTGAAGATCAGAATATCCTGGCTGATCCAGTTCAGATCGCCTTCGACCGCCGGTTCAATACGAAAATGTTCGGCCACCGAAGATTGGGACATGGCATCTGAAAAACGGACACGGATCGGATCGGCGCCTCCGGCGCGACCTACTGGCGCGAAACCATCCTCAACGATGTATATCCCCACATGATCCCCGGCGAATACCACCCCACCAATCGCGGCCAGCAGTACCAAAATCGCAGCCGCAACCAGGAGATCAAATCGTTCCAGTTGAAACAAGCGGTGAGATGGAGAAGGTTCGATCATTTTCGCCTGGCTCATGGATGCAGATAAGGATTCTGCGGCTGGTCAACAAATGTTAGCTCTTGAGCAATCAGCCAGGGAAAGTCAATACCATCGAGTTGGCGCACCTCAAAAACGCCGCGCACGCGCACCCAACTATCCTCGCGCAGGGATGCAGACTCAGGCCACTCGACCACCATCCCAATTGGCTGAGCATCCGCCACACAGCAGCTTACAATAAACCGCGCCACCATAAACTCATTGGAGCGGTCAAGCTGGGGATCGTGGTAAACAAACCCGATCACCTCGGCCTGCTGACCGTTAAAACCATCCAGATCGGTAGATAAGCTAAACACACGCAGCCAATCCAGAATCGATCTTTCCATCGGGTTATCTTCGATCACTTCGCTGTCTGAGGTCTGAATACTCATCAATTCACTGGCGGCTTGTTCTTCAATCGCCCGGCTGTCAAGTGGATTCGCGGGGACTAACACGCCCAACAGCACCGGCAGCGCGACAATTCCCAGCCCAGCCCAGGCGCGCAGGCGGCTGCTCAGCCGGGAATCGCTGGTATGGTGATCGTGATCATGATGGGTGTGATCATGATGATCGTGTGCTGCTTCCGGCAGCTGGCGCAGCAGCACAACCACCGACAAAACCGCCAACATCAAAAACATGCCCGCCGCAAACCAGATCAGCCAGACAAACCGCTCAGCAATATAGTGGGTCACGGTTCCGCTCGCTGACAGATAGAGGAAATACACACCGGTTGCCGCCAGGATTGCGGCTTGAATCCATGCTCTGAGGATGTTCATAGTCGTCTAAAATCTCACGTTCAAATTGATCCAGATCGCGATCAAAGCAGTCATAAGGAAGGGCAGCACGATCAGATAGACCACTACTCGCTTGCGAAACACACCTAAGAACATCAGGGTACTTTTAATGTCTATCATCGGACCAAAGGTCAGAAAACCGAGGATCGAACCCGACGTGAAAGTATTCGCAAAACCCAGCGCTACAAACGCATCGGTTGTGCTGCAAATCGAGAGAATGAAGGCTAAAACCTGCATCACCAAAACTGAATTAACCGGGTTGGTCGCCAATCCCTCAAGATCATTTTGAGTGACGATGATCCGCATACTGGCAGCTAACACCGACCCCAGGATGAGATAACGCCCCATCTCAAAAAATTCTTCTGCCGCCAGAGTGAGCGCGTGGTGTAACCCTGGCACAAATGCCATACGCACCGAAGTATCTCCATTTGATTTTGTGCCCGCTAACGGCTGAGCAGCGACCAGCGGCGAGGTAATGGACAGCGCTCCAGGCGCAAGCACCAGCGGCACATAATCCTGAGCAGCAATTCCAGGATCGCGCAACAATCGTCCTGGAAACATCTGGAACGAAAAAAGAATACCGATGCTGACTGCCACCACCAGCGCGATCACGACACGCCAATAGACTATCTGGACAGCACGCTCATGAAATGCCGCGTAAGTGCTGGCGATCACAATGGGATTGAGGATAGGCGATGCCAGTAGGAAGGTGATCCCTACCGGAACAGGCAGCCCTTTGCGATACAGCCGCCGGGCTACTGGCACCACCCCGCATTCGCAGACCGGAAAAACAAACCCCATCCCACCCCCGAACAACGCAGCGAGAACCGGGTGGCGAGGAACAAAACGCAGCAAATCATCGTGGCTGACAAATGCTTCAATCAGGCCCGATGTGAGGGTTCCCAACAATAAAAATGGTACGGCCTCTATAAAGATGCCGAGGAAATACGTGCTAAAAACCGAAATCGTATCCGCGAAGTTCAAACGGCTATCTCCCTGCCCCCCTGTATTTTGTGGCAGCGGCGACAAACGCTCACGAGCCTGATTATACCCGGTCGATTGGCCTGGGGACCACCTCTTTAAAGATAGCGCTCGCGCGTAATGTTGATCATATCCACCAACATGCCGTAAGCGGTCGTCTCAGGATCGGGATCCCCTTCGATAAGCGTCAGGTGGCTCAGTGTATCGGTTTCAAAGGTTACAGCGCTGCTGGTTCCGCGTATCTGGCTCAATGGATCGGAAAGCGGCAGGCGCACCGGGCGCACACAAGCGCGCACAGTTTCGCCTTCGCGCACCGCTTCACACAACAGTTTATACCGCTCACCCGACGCGACAGCCGCCCGTATATCGTCCACCGCCAGGCCCGTGATCCCGGTGCGATCCACATCCGCCGGGCGCAGATCGGCCCCCATTAACACATTCGCCAGGACCACGATTTTGACGGCAGCATCCCATCCTTCGAGATCGTTGGCAGGATCAGCCTCCGCGAGACCCATCTGCTGGGCCTGCTGTACAGCCTGTTCCAATGATGAACCTTCCTCAATTTGAGTCAGAACAAAATTGGTGGTGCTGTTGAGAATGCCGTGAATCCGGTGAATGTCGGTTGCCAAGAGCGCCTCTCGGCCCAAACCCAGCACCGGCGCACCGTCCATCACCGTACTCTCAAAGAAAAAACCGCGCCCATTCTGCCGGGCAAGCTCGCATAATTCACGATAGGCAAACGCCACCGGCCCTTTGTTCGCTGTCACGACATGCCGCCCGGCTCGCAGTGCCGCACGGGCATAATCAGCCGCCGGTTGGCCTGTATGCGGATTGAGCCAAGTAGACTCTAGAATCAGGCTGGCGGGGCAACGTTCAATAAAATCGAGCGTCTCTATGACCGGATCACCCCGGTGGAGGCTGCGCAGACCATCACCCGCTTCCACCAACTTGAGCGCTGTTTCCAGGTGAATGCCGCCGGGATCAATGGCGCACCCGCGTGAGTTGGTAGCAATTCCAGTCACAGTAAAAGTCAGGTTATAGTCCTGTCGCAGCACGTCGGTTTTACGCATCAGCAGACGCGCCAGCGCTCGCCCAACATTACCGAATCCGATTAACGCCACTGTGATGTGCATGACCCACTTTTCCAGTCCTGAACGTCAATTTTGATCAACTGTGAACCAAAGCCGACGATTATGCAAATTTTTTGGTTCTATTTTTGACATGCTTGTCTTCAATATGTTACTATCGACAGTACAACATTTTGCTCTCATCGAGAGCGGGCGAGGGACCGGCCCTATGACCCCGCGGCAACCCCCTGGTGAAGGCGATTTCACTGGTGGAAGGGTGCCAACTCCGGCAGAGTGAAGAGTACATCACTCTGGAAGATGAGGGGCGATCACAGGCAAAAAACGCTGGATGCCCCTCTTTTATTTTGAGGGGCGTTTTAGTCTCTGCCCCAAGCGTTTTGGTTCAAGCTTAGACACACCAGGACAAGAATCATGACACATACCAAAAACCTCTACACCAATCGCCGCTACCTGGATGCGATCCAGGATCACGTCTTGATTTATGACGGGGCTATGGGTACGTCCATTCAGCGTTATGATCTGACGGCGCAGGACTTCGGCGGGGAACGTTACAACGGCTGTAACGATTATCTTGTAATCACCCGCCCTGATGTGATCGAAGCAATCCATGCATCTTTCCTGGCTGTCGGCTGCGAAGTAATCGAAACTGATACGTTTCGCTCGAACCGTCTCACGCTGGGCGAATATGGGCTGCAAGATCAGGTGCTTGACATCAACCGGACTGCCGCTCAGTTAGCGCGCCAGGTAGCGGATCGTTTTGCGGCTGAGACGGGCATTCCCCGTTATGTGGCGGGCAGCATTGGTCCGTCGGGCAAACTGCCCAGTTCGGACGATCCTGACCTGGGCAATACGTCATTTGATGAACTGGCCGCCCTTTTTTATGAGCAGGCGAAGGGATTGGTCGAAGGCGGCGCAGATGTGCTGCTGATCGAAACCAGCCAGGATATTCTCGAAGTGCGGGCCGCTATAAACGGGATTCTCCGTTATTTTGAGGTTGCCGGGGTACGGTTTCCGCTGCAAACTCAAATTACGCTCGATACTAGCGGGCGTATGTTATTCGGCACGGACAT
>JACRBK010000467.1 GCA_016234525.1 Chloroflexota bacterium | reverse complement strand
TCTGCGGCTCGATGGGCATCATGCGCTCAATGGACGATCTGATGAAACAGGCGAACTCGCCGCGTTACGGCCTGGGGCTGGATGCTGTCGATGCACCCGGCGCGCTGGGTGGCCGTATCCGAGGCGGGGCCAATGCCGAAGAGTTCCCGCCGGGACGTGGTTATATTGTCAAAGCGGGCCGCTCCTCGATGATCCAGACGGCGATCCCACACGACGAAAGCAGCCTGGAAGCCTCATTAGACAACTGGGTAGACGAAATCACCCGCCAGTATCGTGAGCGCGCCCGTTGGAATATCGAGATCAACCCGCCGCCCGCGAAAGAACCTGAGCCAGCACCAGAAGCCGCACCGGCGAAGCCAGCCGCCGTACCAGCGAAATAAGGGGGAATTCGACAATGGATCGGGTAACACTAACCATTACTTCGGAACTTTTCGACGACAATACGCACCAGGAAGTGTCGCTGCGTAAAAACATCACGATCCGCACCCTGATCGAAGAAACCCGCCGCGAGTTCAGCCTGGTGGATGCGAACTATACACTGCGGCTCAAAGACAAAAAAGAGCCGCTGGGCATGGATCAGACTATCGATCAGCTTGGCCTGCAAACTGGCGGCGAACTGATTTTTGATCGTGAACAGCGGCGGCGGCTCAGCCAGCAGTTCATTATGCGCGGCGGGCAAGCCTTCAACACGATCATCAACCCGGCGCAGGCGATGCTGCGCGAAGAGACCTCCGGTCAGGTGTTTGAAATCAAGTGGCAGCCAGCCATTATTGGTCGGCAAGACGCCAAAAATCCCGCTAGCGCCGGGGCGCTCGCCGTAGACCTGAGCGCCCAACCCGAAGCGCGCACAGTTTCGCGCCAACACGCACAGATCACCGAGGTAAATGGGCAGTATTTCCTGGAATCGATTGAAGCCCGCAACCCCACGTTATTAAATGACCGGGTGTTGCAGTTTGGCGAGCGGCGGCCCATTCTGGTAGGGGACAAGGTCCAGGTAGGAAAGATCGTCTTGCTGTTCAGCATCCAGCGGAAATAACGTTCACAACCGCTTTCCCCTCTCTATCAGATCAGGATAGAGAGGGGATTTTTTCTTCGATCAATACGCTCCCCGGCGCAAAAGCACGGTTTGTAACGTCAGCCACAAGATTCTGAGGTCCAGCCAGATCGAATAATTACGGATATAAAAGAGGTCGTCCTCGGTGTTGAGATACATCGGTTTGTCAGCGCGGCCCGTCACCTGCCACCAGCCGGTCAGCCCTTGTGGGACTTCAAAACGTTTGCGCTGCCAGGGCTCATATTTTTCGACCAGCCAGGGCATCTCCGGGCGCGGCCCGACTAATGACATCTCACCGCGTAGAATATTAAACAACTGCGGCAGTTCGTCCAGGCTGGTCCGGCGCAGCCAGCGCCCGGCCCCGGTTACACGTGGGTCCTCAGCCTGTTTGTAGATCAACTGGCCGTTTTCGTCGAACTTCATCACGTCCTGCTGCAAGGCTTCCGCACCGACGTGCATGGTGCGGAACTTGAGCATGGTGAAGGTTCGCCCCCCTTCGCCCAGGCGGGCTTGTCTAAACAGCGCCGGGCCAGCGCTGTCACGCCGGATGATCAACGCCATAATTCCCATCAACGGTAGGGCCGGGATCAGCAGCAGGGAAGTGACGGTCAGGTCAAACACTCGTTTCACCAACCGCTGAAAAGGATCAAGCACCGGCTCTTTGAGGCTGAGCAGGGGAACCCCGCTGAAATCTTCGATGTTGACGCGCAAAAACGCCATATCGAAATAGTCCGGGATCAACCGGATGTTTACCGGCAGCGATTGTAACTGGTGGACAAAATCTTGGAGCTGGTGTGATTCCTGGCGTGACAGCGCGATCACCACTTCGGATACCGTGTGACGCTGGATCAGTTCGGGAATCTCTTGCTGTGTTCCCAACACCGGGGCGGGTAGATCGTTGGAGGAAACGTCGGAAAGTATGCCGCCGTTATTCTCTGAGACAAACCCAGCCAGTTCCAGCCCCATCCACTGCTGTGTTTTGACTCGTTTCCCAATATCGCAGGCGATCTCGCCGGATCCCACGATTAGCACGCGGCGGACGTGATAACGATAGCCGCCGCGCAACCAAAACCAGGCGCGCACGGCGCTGCGATGGGTATAGATCAACAGCAGGTAAAACATCAAAAAATAGAGATATTGCAAGCGTGAAAGTTCGCGGTAAGTGAAATAGAGCAGCCCGGCCAATACCAACCAGGCCAACACGGTCGCCTCGGTGATGCCAAACAGTTCATTGATCAGGCGCATGATCTGGCGAGGGCGGTAAACGTTCAGCGTGGCGAAGATCACCGCCCACACGACGATCCCCATCAGGTAGACGGGCAGCGGCACCGTCCAGGTGATCGGATCGGATGATTTGCCGAGTGGCAGAACAATACGCATTCGTTCAGCCAGCAGCAGCGCCAGCCCCACCAAAAACAGGTCAAAAAACAAGAGGAACAGCGTGAATCGCAGACTGAGTTGGCGGGACATCGTTTATTTACCTTCCGGTGGAGTACCGGGCAGGGCCAACCCTGCCCCTATGATACGCCATATTTGGCTGTGTTCTCCACTAAGTCTACTTGCCTTGCAGCAGCGCACCAGTCCGGGCCAGCACCTCTAACACGCGGTCAGCAGTCTCAACTGTTTGTGATCCTAACCCGCAGCTTGGCACGATCATACTGCGATGAGCCATTTCATCCGGGTCGATCATCACGCCGCGCGCCCGCGCCCGGTCACTGATCAGCCGCAGACCGTCGTGCATTCGCGTGGCGAGTTGTTCCGGCGTGACGCGGGTGATCTCATCATTATTCGGCACGATTCCCCAGGCGATCACGCCGCCACGATCCAAAAAGGCGCGCAGTTCTGCCGGGTAGAGCGCTAGATTTTCGATATAACCATACGCATCCAGGTTGAGAATATCGACCGAGGTCGCCAGCAGCACCGACCAGTCGGTATTGGCGCAGCAGTGAACCCCCGCCAGCGCGTTCTCCTGGTGGATGGCGGCGAAAATCTCATCCAGCATAGTGATCACCTGTTCGCGGCTCAGGCTGATAAACGCCGATCCAAATGAAGCCATATAGGGTTCGTCCACAAACAGGATCACGTTCGGACGCACGCCATGAAGCTGCCGCGCCTGCCAGCGCGCATTCATCGCCGCGTTTTTGACGATCACATCCGCCAGCATGTCATGATAGAGAATCGAGCGCAAATCTTGATCCACCACCGTTAGCCCCAGGCTGATCGGCCCGGTCACCTGGCCTTTCGCCCAATCGCCCGGCTGTTGGCGCAGTGTGTCTAACATGGCGAAAAATCCCTGCGCATCACCGGGTTTCAGGGCGAAAGCATCTACATCGTCCGCGAGATAACGTTCGTAAAAAGCTTCAAGATCGGACGAAAGATCGCCGGTTGTGTCTAGCGTGATCTTTTCGTTGGTTTCGTCCAACACCACACGTGGCAGCGGGGCGCTGTACTGCACATACATATTCTCGCGGAAAGTCCGGCGCGAAAGCTGCGGCCAGGCCGGAATATCCAGGCCCGCCGCCAACCGCGCACTGATGGTGCTTCCATCGAGATAGGGAACGCTGCCAACATGTGTTGTCCAGAAATGTGGCGCAAAAGTCATGGGGTTTCCTCCTCAGGGGGGACGATCTGCGTCAAAAAATAAGCGACAGCGCCGAAATAACGATCCGGCGCGACAAACAGCAGGTCATTATGCCCCGCCCCTGGAACACGCACAACACGTTTTTGCACAGCAGGCGACGCATCATAGAGCGCCTGGCCGTTCGATACCGGGATCAAGTTGTCGCGCTCGCCGTGAATCACCAGCAGAGGCAGATTAATCTCGGCTATTTTTCGGATGTTCCCCATCGGGTCTGGCAAATTTGCCAATATCTCGGCAGGGATTCCCAGCCGGGCCAGCAGCGGAAGCGCATGGGCGAAACCGCTCTCGATGATAAGGCCCTTGATTCGATCCGGGTAGGCGTGCGCCGTGTGAATCGCTGAGACGCTGCCCAACGAACGCCCCATCACTACCAGCGTTTTTTCAGACAGCCCGGCCCTGGCTAAGATTTCGGGCAGCGCCGCCATGATCGGCTCAACGTCGGTCATCAACGCGCTCACTTTGGGCGCGCCGGTACTCCATCCATAGCCCCTGTAATCGACCACGAGCAGCGATGCGCCCGACAGGTGATAGTCCTGCGCAAAATGATCGTGGTCGCTGGCAACTTCGCCGTTGCCATGAAAGTAGAGAATCACCGGCGCGCCGGGCGTATGGGCATACAGACGGTAGCCCAGCACGATCTCATCGGCTACCGGGATCGTGCCGTCAAACACATTGGGCAGGCGTGAACCGCCAGGGCGATCCTCGCGCGGATAAAATAACAGTGATTGGACAATGGGATTATCGAGTACCGTCAGGTCCATGGCTTATCCTCTCCGCCCGCCCCTATTTCTATTTACGCCAACACTGGCTCGCGCACCTCTTCGGTGAGCACGCCGTTTTCGATATGCCAGATCGTGGTCGCAAACTTATCGACAAAATAACGATCATGCACCACCGCCAACACACTGCCCTGAAAAGCCGCCAGCGCCTCTTCGAACTTCTCACGCGCCGCGACATCCAGGTGATTGATCGGCTCGTCCAGCACCAACAGATTCGCGCCACGCGCCACCAACACCGCCAGCATCAGCCTTGCCCGCTCGCCAAAACTGAGATTGGAAACCGGCGTAAACACCTCATCGCCAGAAAACAGGAAGAAGTGTAGAAATGACCGTGCTTCGGTATCACCCAACGGGGCCGCCGCCTGGATCACGCTCAGCGCATGGCCGCGTGGATCAAGAATTTCCTGCTCCTGGGCCAGATACCCGATCTTCACGCTGGACCCGATGCGCACCCGGCCTTGCAGCGGCGCAAGCCCTCCGATGATGGTTTTGAGCAAGGTGGTTTTGCCGTGACCATTTGGCCCCAACACCGCGACCCGCTCCCCCGCCCGCAGCGTCAGGTTTAACCCGTGCAGCAGCGGGGACTCAGGCGTATAACCAATCGCCAGATTCTCTAAGAATACCACATCCTGCCCGGTGGGCGGCAGATCGCCGAAATCCAGCTTGATACTCCAGGTTTGTTTCGGTTTTTCGACGCGCTCATCCGATTCCATATACTTTTTGAGCCGCGTCTCTTTGGATTTAGCGCGTTTGGCGACTTTTTTAGCTAATTGGCGCTGAAAATCATCGTGGGTGGCGTTTTCGCGGCGCACCGCTTTTGCCATCGTAAAACGCACGTCGGCCTGCATCCGCGCGATCTCAACCTGCTGATCGCGCCACTGCGCCCACTGTTTATCCAGTTCGGATCGCACGGTGGCAACATAATGACTGTAGTTGCCTTCCAACACACGGGCAGTGTGGGTGATACGGTCCAACGCGACAACGCGCGTCACCGTTTCGTCTAAAAACGTTCGGTCATGCGAGACGATCAGCGCCCCGCCAGAAAAATCGGTCAGCCAGTCCTCCAGCCATTCGAGCGCGGTTACGTCAAGATGGTTGGTGGGTTCGTCCAGGATCAAAAGCTGCGGATCGTTGATCAGCAGTGCGGCCAATCCCAACCGTGTTTTTTGCCCGCCGGAGAGCGTCCCTACCGGGGTATCGAGCGGCACGCCTGCCAACCCCAGCCCAGCGAGAATACGCTCACCCTCGTTCGTCTCAACCTGGCGGCTCAACTGTTCCAGGCGTTCAAGCGCCTGGCTGTAAGCGGTCATCAGTGCGCCGATCTGCCCGTTCGATGCGCCGGAAAGCGCCTCCGCGAGCCGTTCGACTTCAGCTTCGGCGGCGCGCAGTTCGGCAGCGCCGGGGAACAACACATCATGCAGCGGGGTTTCGCCGGGGACATCGAGTCCTTGTGGCAGATAGCCCACCCGTAGATGGGGCGGGTTAAAAATCACACTGCCGGAATCGGCGGGATCGTGGCCCACGATCACCCGGATCAGCGTCGTTTTGCCGCCGCCGTTCGGCCCGATCAGCCCGACACGTTCGCCAGGGTTCACAGTAAACGAGATGTTCTTGAGAATCGGCTCATCTGCGCCGGGAAATCGTTTGGAGATATTTGAGACAGTCAGCATTGATCGTGCCACCTTTCCAGGTCTACTTTGATTTCAGTCGAAAGCAAACAAAAACGCCGCCAGGAACACATCCCGTGCGGCGTAGATCGACTGGTAGAGGGGGTGACACAAAAGCGTATCAGCCTGAAAACGGCAGGATCACAGCACAAGATTGTCCCACAGAGCGGACTTAATGGCTGGCGATCCGTACCAACATGACAATCCCTTCCACTTCATTCGACGAAAGACGGAGTGAAAAAGAGCTTTTTTCGCCCCGGCTATTTTTATTGTAGCAGGGTCAGAGGAGATGTCAAGCACCGGGCCGCTGGTTAAAACCGTCATTCCAGTGGCAGGGGGGGGCCGCGCCTTGTATAATTCTTTCACAAAACATTCTGTCACCACGAGAGGCATAGCAGCTTGACTGGCAAACAACCCGCTCCCGTCGCGCAGGAGCTTTACACTGAAGATTATTTTTTGAGCGCCTGCGAGGGCTATGAAGATTTTTTGAGCAGCGACGGCGAGAATTTATCGCGGCGGCTGAAAGCAGCGTTCGAGTTGGCGGTGGTCGAACCCGGCATGAAAGTGCTGGATGTGGCGTGTGGACGCGGCGAGATTGTGCGCCACTGCGCGCGGCTGGGGGCCGATGCCTATGGTTTTGACTATGCTCAGGCGGCAATCCGGTTGGCGCATGACGTGCTGGCACGCGGACAGGATGAAAACAGCGGGGCCACCGGTTTAGTGCGGGCCGACGCCAAGTTTTTCCCGTTCCCGGATCAGACGTTTGACCGGGTGTTGATGTTCGATATTGTAGAGCATCTGCACCCCTGGGAAATGCACGCCTCTTTGCTTGAAGTGCGGCGCGTTTTAAAGGATGATGGGCGGCTGGTGATCCATACCGCCCCGAATATCTGGTATGATCGTTACGCCTATCCGGTGGTGAGACAAATCCGGCGGTTGATGGGCCAGGGCGCAAACTACCCCGCCGATCCGCGCCGGTTCCTGGTGGAGCATAACCAGGATGTACATGTGAATGAACAGTCATTATTTGGCCTACGCCGGGCGCTGCGCCAGGCGGGTTTTAACGGTCAGGTCTGGCTGGATTCGCCCCCTCAGCACCGGCAGGAAGCGGCAGTATTGGCGGCCACCCGGTATATCTTATTCCGCTGGCCGCCGTTTCGTTGGTTTTTCGAGCGCGAAGTGTTTGCCGTCGCACGGAAATTGTAGCCCATAAAAATCAGGGCATGGTAGTGATAGACGATGCGAAGAGACAAACGATCAGTAGACGAACTGTCCATCGAGGAGCTTGAACGGATTCTCGTGATCCGCAAGCGCGAACTGCGCCAGGAGCGGCTGCGGCGTATGGATGCCCAGGGCCGCCGTCTCTCTGCGCCGCTGCCTGTAGAGGACCTGCCGCCCGAACTCCCTCCGCAGCAGCATGAATCGGCTGAAGATGTCCCGCCGCCAGAGCCACCAAGCAGTTATGACATTACCGGCGATGTGCCGCGTTTTGAGGATGATCTCGAATTTGAAGATCGCCGCAAAAAACAAGAGACAAAACGCGCCCCTGTTGTGCCGGTCAGCCGCGATGCGCGGGGCCGGGTATCGCGCCCGCGTGCCGCGTGGGACAAAATCCTGCTGGCGGTAGAAGTAGTGGGCGTGATCGGGATTATCGCGGTCCTGGTGGGTGGAGGATATTTGCTGATCATCGAAAACGATCGCATAGACGCGCTGGCAGAAAAATCCGCCGGTGTTCAACGCGAAGCGGAGGCGATGCGTATCACGCCTACCCCAGCCCCCGAACTGCGCGTCCAACTCTCCGATTATGTGCTGCCCGGTGGTCACTATTCGCCCGATATTGCCGGGGAAGCATTCAACCCGGACGAACTGCCCGCCAGCATCCGCCCGGCAGCCATCGCCCAACTGACCGCGCCGCAGGCCGCACGCGCCACACCGCAGTCGAGCAGCCCAGTCCATATTGAAATAACAACGCCGCGTGTTAAGGTCAATGCGTCGATTTATGGCGGTGATGACTGGTTCACCCTTCAGCGCGGGGTCGGACACTATCTCGGCAGCGCCAGTCCCGGCGAAAATGCCAATATGGTGCTTTCGGCGCACAACGATATTTATGGCGAAATCTTCCGCGATATTCAATATCTTGAGCCGGGCGACGAAGTTCGTATTCAAGCAAACAACAATCGTTGGTATACTTATGTGGTTTTTGAAAAACGGGTCGTCGCACACACAGAAGTATCCGTGATGGCTCCTGGCAACCAGCCGATAGTCACGCTGATCACCTGTCACCCGTACCGTGTAGACGACAAGCGGATGGTTGTTCATGCCCGGCTAAAACAAGACCAGTCCTGACTGGGACGATTTTTTATCTGACTGTATTGAGGAGATGTTCGTTTACCGATGGCTAAAAAACCCACTAAACCCAATTTGCCGCAAGATTTGTTAGATCGCGCTCGCCGTGAACTCGCTCAGAACGGCGGCGTGGCCGAAACCGCGCAGGCTGCGAGCGATCCCGACGCGAAAAAAGCTGCGC
>JACRBK010000466.1 GCA_016234525.1 Chloroflexota bacterium | reverse complement strand
GCGGCAGAAGGTCGAGACGCTGGACGAAATGCGCCCCAAAACGATGGAAGGGTACGAGGTCAAGCGCACCGTTGTGATCCGCGAGCGAATCCCGTTTGACTGGGCCAGCGAAGCGCGTAAAGCTGAAGATGCCGAAACCGGAATCCCCGGCGTGTTAGACAGCGCGCAGGCGCAGCTTGAGGTCTACCGGGGTAACGGCGTTCCTGCCTGGATGCTCGATGCAATTGAGGACGCACCGCCGATCACGCATGGCGTCAGTCTGGCGCTGCTGTTGGGATTGGTGGGCGCTTATACCCTGTCGAGTTGGCGCGGGATCGAGCCGGTTAAACGGCGGCTGCAAACGGCTGATCTGGTCGCGTTGGGCGTGCTGGCACTGCTGTACACCGGGCTGACATGGCGCGAGTTGGATCAGGTTAGCAGCCGGATACAGATCGGGGTGTCCGCGCTGGTGCTGCTGGTGTTGGCATTCGTGATCCTCGACACCATCAACCGCCGCCGGAAGGCTGCCGGATATGAGGGCAAACCGTCGGTGCTGGACGAGGGATTAGATTCTTTTCTGGCGCTGCTGAACTCGTTGACTGAAATTCGCAACCCACGCGCCGCCGCTGATCGCGTGCGCGAACTTTCGCGCCAGTATGGGCTGGAAGTCGATCCCGATGCTGTCGTCGAAAAACTGCCCGTCGGGATGCAGCAGCGCGTTGAGATCGTGAAGGCGCTGTATCGTAAGGCCGATATTTTGATCCTGGATGAGCCAACCGCCGTTTTGACTCCTCAGGAAGGGCGCGAACTGTTCCGCATCATGCGCGAACTCGCGGCGCAGGGCGTGACGATCATATTTATCACGCACAAGTTGAAAGAGGTGTTTGAGGTCGCCAGTCACATTGTCGTGATGCGCGGCGGGCGTGTGGTTGGCACAACCACCCCCGATCAGGCCACTGAACCGTCACTGGCGGCGATGATGGTCGGGCGCGAGGTGATCTTGCAGGTCGAAAAAGACGAGGCTCACCCGGCGGAAGCGGTTCTGCAAGTACGCAAGCTCGAAGCGTATGATAAACGGGGCGCGATGGCGCTCCGGCAGGTCGATTTTGACGTGCGGGCCGGTGAAGTGTTGGGCGTGGCGGGCGTGCAGGGCAATGGGCAAACCGAGCTGGTCGAAGTCCTCACCGGGCTGCGTCCGCTGATCGGCGGGACGGTCCGGCTGTTGGGGTTGGAATTGCAGCCTGACTGCCAGCCGATTGCCCAATGGCGGCATCGTTTGATTGCGTTTGTCATCGATACGGCGGCGGTCGCGGCCCTGACCTATTTCTTCGCTTATTTTGTCTGGTATTTTAGCGATGACCAACTCTACGAAGCGTCGGCGTTCACGCAGATCATGACGGCGCTGCTCGTTTTTACGGTCATTGATATGATCTGGTTTTTGGGCGGCTGGCTGGCGGGAGGCGGGACAGTCGGTATGTCACTGTTCTCGCTGCAACTGGTGGACGATGACGATCACAAACCGCCGTCGCGCACCCTCGTGCTGCGGTATGTGATCTTCTGGCTGCTGCGCGTGCTGTTTGTGATCCCTGCACTGATCAGCTATTGGCCGGCACGATCCGCGCCCAAAGGTCAGACGTGGTTTGATGCGCGCCTGGGGGTGCACTCGATATGCCGTGAACGGATCACCCCGCGCCGGATCAAAAACCTGGGAACCAGCCATATCCCCGAAGACCGCCAGCGGCACGGACTGGTGAAAGTCTATACCGTGGCCGATAACCTGGTGCTGAATGATTATTATGAGCGTCCCTTCGCCAAAGCGCCGAATCTGGCGGAACTGCCGGGCGCACTGCTGCGTTATCTCGTCGTGGTGGGCGGATTGATCGCGCTCTTTACGGTGCTGGCGCTGTATGCCTGGGATCAATGGGTCTGGGCGGCGATTCTGGATGCCTATAAAGTGCCGGAAGCGCTGCGCGATGTAGGCGACACTATCTCCGGGGTGCAGCGGGACGCGCTGCAATATCCCTTCTTGATCACGGTGTTGGTGCTGCTGCTGGCTGAGGTGGTTTTTGGAATCGTGGCGCATCTGATCACGGTGCGTGTGTTAGGAATCAAGCCGGTGAGCGCGCTGTTTGCTCAGATTGGGCAGAGGCTGCGGGCGGTGTTCTGGCAGATCGTCCGGCGTCCGGGCGTGCCGCCAGAACCTATGGGCGGGCTGCTGCGCGATCAGCGGGCCGTAGATCAACACGCTGACCGCTTGATCGAGCAGTATGACATCCGCACCCCGTCCGCGCAGACCGACGGCGGGACACTTTCCGGCGGCAACCAACAAAAGATGATCGTCGCTCGCGAGTTCAGCCGCAAGCCGCGCTTATTGATCGCGGCGCAGCCCACACGCGGAATCGACGTGGGATCGATTGAGTTTATTCACCGCCAGATCATCGATCAGCGGGACGCAGGCGCAGCGGTGCTGCTGGTGTCGGCGGAACTGGACGAGATTATGGCGCTGTCGGACCGGATCGCGGTGTTGTATAAGGGCGAGGTGATCGATACGCTGCCCGCCGCCAGCGCGACCCGCGAACAGCTTGGTTTGTTGATGGCAGGGATTAAATAGCTATCAGCAATCAGCCGTCAGCAAAAACAAGTTGACGTAGGCGAATGATCAGTCCTTTAAAAGAAAGTGATTATTTATGTCTCATGATGAAAAACACTCAAAGCCCCAACTATCGCGCCGGACTCTGTTAAAAACCGCCGGGTTAGCGGTGACCGGCGGCTTGTTGTCTCCGAAGAACGCCCGCGCCGAAAATCCCAGCGGTGGTTTATCCACCCTGCCGCGCCGGGCGGGCATTCCACCACGAGTTGCCATCGGGCGAGCCGATAGTTATGACGAAGCGCTGATCCGCGAACGGGTTTTCACTATGATCGAGCAGTTAGGCGGTCTGGATGATGTGGTCAAACCGGGCGACAGCGTGGCGATAAAAACCAATCTAACGGGCGGGGTTTCTTTTGAGAGAGTGCTTAATGCGCCCGCCACTGAGAGTTACATCACCCATCCGTCGGTCGTACGGGCGTTGGTCGAGGCCGTGCAAGCCGCCGGAGCCGGTGACGTGTTCATCGTTGAATCGGTTTTTGATAATATGTCGTTTTCACTGTGGGGCTACGAAGAGATCGCTGACGATCTGGGCGTGACTCTGGTTGACCTGAACTCCGCCGATCCCTTTGACGATTTTGTTGAGCAACCTGTCGGCCCAGATTGGATGATCTATGAAAAGTTCAAGATCAACCCCTTGCTGCGCGATGTGGATGTTTTTATGTCGGTGGCGAAACTGAAATGCCACGCGACCGCCGGAATCACGCTGTCGATGAAAAATCTGGTCGGGATGGTCCCGATGGCGTTTTACCGGATGAGCGACCAGGATGGAAACCGTTCGGCGCTGCATGGCCCTGATCACCAGGGGATCACCCGGATTCCGAGCGTAGTCACCGATCTGGTTCGCGCCCGCCCGATCCATTTTTCGCTGATCGATGGCGTGATGACTTCTGAGGGCAGTGAAGGCCCCTGGAACGGGGATCGCAACTGGCACCCGAAAGTCGCTAATGTGCTGGTCGCGGGCAAAAACATGGTCGCTACCGATGCAGTCGGCGCGGCAGTGATGGGCTTTGATCCGATGGCGGCCTCATTTCTCGAAGAACCTTTTAACTTTTGCCTGAATCACTTGCAGCTTGCGGCCACCTTAGGACTGGGGACGAACGATCTCAGCGCGATTGAAGTGGTGGGCGAACCGCTGGACAGTGTAAAAGTCAAGTTTCGCGGCTTTCGCCCTGACAAGATCGGCCAGAGTGTTATCCCCTTCGGCGGGCGGATTTAGTAGGGTGGGCTTAACTGCCAGATGATCAATCCACCCTCTTAACCCAACTGCCGGTTATGGTATAATCTAATTCAATAACGATCAAGCAGATTGTGAAGGCCCCCACTGGGGGTCTTTCTGTGAGGGTAATTTTTATGGTGGATACGACGCTGTTGGATAAACTGGTAGGCATCGAGGCGCGTTACGAGGAACTCGAACGTATGATCGCCGATCCTGCCAACCTGAACGATTATGAAAAAGTGGTTGAATTTTCTCAGGAACGCGCTGGGATTCAACTGATTGTCGAGCAGACTCGTCTCTACCGGCAGGCGGTCAGCGAACTGGACCAGGCTCAGGCTTTGGTAGACGATCCCGACATGGGCGAACTGGCCCGCGAGGAAATCAACAGCCTGGAAGCGACGATCCCCGAAATGGAAAACGCGCTGCGCCGGATGCTGCTGCCCACCGATCCGCGTGACAATAAAAACGTCATCGTTGAAATTCGCGCCGGGGCCGGGGGGGATGAGGCAGGCATCTTCGCGGCGGATTTGTTCCGCATGTATTCGCGTTATGCGGAAGAACATCGCTGGAAAACCGAAGTGCTGAGCGCGCATGATACCGGCGTGGGCGGTTACAAAGAGATCATCTTTGAGATTCGCGGGCAGGGGGCCTATTCGCGCCTGAAGTTTGAGAGCGGCGTTCACCGGGTGCAGCGCATCCCCGCAACCGAATCTCAGGGCCGAATCCATACTTCCACCGCGACGGTGGCGGTATTGGCGGAGATGGACGATGTAGACATCCACATCAGCGATAGTGATCTGCGCGTCGATGTATATCGTTCGGGTGGGGCAGGTGGTCAGAACGTGCAGAAAAACTCGACCGCGATTCGCCTCACGCATCTGCCCACCGGGATCGTTGTGTCCTGCCAGGACGAACGCAGCCAGCTTCAAAACCGCATCCGCGCTATGAGCGTGCTGCGTGCCAAACTGTACGATATGGAGCAGGAACGCATCCGCAGCGAGCAAGAAGCCGCCCGCCGCAGCCAGGTAGGGTCCGGTGACCGCAGCGAAAAAATCCGCACCTACAACTATCCGCAGAACCGTGTCACCGATCACCGTATCGGCATGACGAGTTATAACCTCGCGGCAGTGGTAGACGGAAAATTGGACGAATTTATTGACGAACTGGCGACCCGCGAAGAAGCCGAACGGCTGCAAGCGGTCGGGGTGTAACGGGGCTATTCGGCGGGCCAAGGGTGCGTAGCGGTTAGTTTTTACTAACACCTAAAAACTAACACCTAAAAATTAAAAACCAGCCGTCTTGAGGCATAGCAAAATCACGTGTTTGGCACGGTAGGCGAAGCGATCTCGTGGGCGCGGGGGATGTTGACCGGCGTTTCTGATTCGGCAGGACTCGACGCGCAGCTTGTTTTAAAACATGCGTTGGGCATTGATCGCGCCGCGCTGATCGCTCACCCCGAACGTGCCCTCACATTGGAACAAGTCGCGCATTACCGCCGCCTGATCGAACGCTGCGCCGGGGGTGAGCCTGTTCCGTATGTGATCGGGCGCTGGCCGTTTTTTGACCTGGAACTCATCGTCACTCCTGCGGTATTGATTCCCCGCCCTGAAACCGAACACGTGATAGAGGCGGCGCTGGCCTGGGTTAAAAAGCAGGACGTCCCTACAAAGCTCCATATTGCAGATGTCGGAACGGGCAGCGGCGCAATCGCCGTGACGCTGGCGAAACATCTGACGCAGGCGCGTGTCTGGGCGGTTGATCTTTCGGCGGCGGCGCTCGGAGTCGCTCATCAGAACGCAGTGCGCTATGATGTAGAGACGCGGATCGTATTGATCGAGGGCGATCTTTTGTCGCTGTTGGTGGCGCAAGGGCAGCAAGTCAATCTGATCGCGGCCAATTTGCCGTATATTAATCAAGAAGACCTCAAGGCGATTGCCCATCATGAACCACGATTGGCACTCGACGGCGGCCCTGACGGACTCGATCTGATCCGGCGGCTGCTGGATCAAGCTCCGCAGGTGTTGGCGCCGAACGGCTTACTATTGATGGAGATCGGCGCGGGGCAGGGGCAGCGCGTATGCGCCCTGGCGCAAAAAGCTTTTCCCGGCGCGCAGGTGCGCCTGATCACCGATTACGCCGGGCATGATCGTGTGGTGCATGTAGAAAAGTAGATATTCACCCCTCATCCCTCAACCTCTTCTCCCTTGGTGGGAGAAGGGACCGCCCGACGAGGGGGAGGAGACTAAGGGGCGGGGGGTAGGTCAATGGATGTATGTAGAACAAGGAAGTTAGATGTCGCGTATACTCTCGGCTGAGTTTCCCGAAGCGGCGCAGATGGCCGCCGATGTGTTATGGCGCGCCGAACTGGTGGTTTTGCCTACAGATACAGTGTATGGCGTAGGATCGATCATTGATGAAGCCGCGATTGACCGGCTGTTCGCGGCCAAAAAACGCTCGCCTGAACGGGCTATCCCGGTGCTGCTGTCGGGTGAACACGCGGTGGGCCAGGTCGCCAGCGATTTCCCTGAACCGGCCCGGCGGCTGGCGGCGGCTTTTTGGCCCGGCCCGCTGACTCTGGCGCTGCCCAAACGGGATGATTTGCCGAAGAATCTATCGGGATTGACCACCGTCGGCGTGCGTGTGCCGGGGTTGGACCATACGCGGGCGATCATTGCGGCAGCGGGTGGCGCGTTGGCGGTGAGCAGTGCCAATCGCTCCGATCAACCGCCAGCCTGTACCATTCAGGCGGCGATTCGTTACCTGTCCGATACAGTGGCGCTCTATCTCGATGGCGGAACCTGCGTTGGGGGTGTGCCTTCGACGGTGGTATCGTTTGAGAACGGCGAACTGGTGATTGTGCGTCCTGGCCCGATCTCTGAAGCGGCCCTGCGCGCGGCGTTGGCGAATGAGGGCTAGTACCCCAGGGGCCTGTTGTTTGAGTCTGCTCAGTGTTAAAATCAGTAATGGGGCGTTAGGTTTAAGGACATAAGATCGTGCGACGTGCAGCCTTAGTGCGCCAGAGTATGTTATCGGGAATAGGTTTGAGGGCGGATATGACATCGGGACAGTGGACAATGCGATATGAACGCCTGGCGATTTGGGCGCAGGCGGAATGGAAACAGCGGCACGGGGATCAGCCGTTTCAATTGGTGTGGGCGTCGGAAAGCTGCGGCAACCAGCTGGCCCAGTCGCGCATCAATGAACAGCGCCGTTTGCGCAACAGGGCGCATTTTATCAATGTCGAGCAGATTCCCTGCGACCAGGTGATCCCGATCAGCGAATATACCGTGCCGGGGCGTAAAGCCGTTTTAGGCGAATCGGTGGGCGCGTTTGTCTTCCGTTTCGGGCATCCCGCCGGTGATTTTGAGGTGTTGTACGTCAGCTCCTATTACCGTGATGACGATCCGAATATCGTAGCGGTTGTGCTGGTTCCGCCGGAGCAGCTTGACGTGTGGGTGCATTTTGAGTCGCTGTGTAATGAAGTGGTGCGCCGCCCCAGCCGCCGCCAGGATGTGTATATTATCGGTGGGACCAATGCCTATTTTAAGCCCACCGTCGATTGGGATGAAGTGATTTTGCCACAGAGTCTCAAAGATGATCTGCGCTCAGATATGGAAGCCTTCTTTAAGGAAGGCGTGCCGATTTACCAGGAACTCAACCTGGCTCCGTTTCGCAAACTGCTGCTGGTGGGGCCGCCGGGAACCGGCAAAACCATGCTGTGCGCGGCGATGGCCCGCTTAGCGCTCAAGAAAAAACGCGTGGTGGTTTATGTCTCTGGGGCGGACGATGACGGTGCATCGTTCCACAAAATTCACCATGCGCTGAATGTGGTCGCCAATGCGGGGTATCCGGTGCTGCTGATCGTCGAAGAGATCGATGTGTATCTGCGCAAAGACGACAAGGCGCGTATTTTGAATGTGCTGGACGGCCTGGAGTCGCCCAATAACCCACGCGGGGCGCTGCTGCTGGCGACCACCAATTATCCCGAAGTGATTGACGAACGTATCGCCAAGCGGCCCGGACGTATGGACCGGATTTTGTTTATCCCGCCCATCCAGGACGAAAAACTGGCAGCGCAAATGTTGGAACATTATATGGGGCCGCAGTGGCGGGCCGAACATGGCGAAGTTGTGCCGCACCTGGTGGGGCAGACCGGCGCGTTTGTGCGCGAAGTCGCGCTGCACGCCCGTATGTTGGCGGCACACCTCAACCGCCGTTTTGTCGACCTGCCCACGCTGCGCCAATCGATATCCAGCCTGAGCAACCAACTCAGCACCGGCGATGATCTGATGCCGCGCCGGATTATGGGTTTTGGCAATTCTTCTCCGCATGGTAATGGTTTTGGCGTGGCGGATGCCGCCGAGTCTGAACCGGCGCGGGAGGTCGAAGCCCTCGACGAGTGATCGCATACGGCCTGACCGGGCGATCCGAGATCAAATGCAGCCCGCTGTATCACCTGAGAAGGGATGACAGCGGGTTTTGTTTTTGATCGCCCGGCAGCGTTCTGGCGCATGGTGTGTGCCGATTGCCAAGTCAGTCGGTGATCTTTAGCACTGGATATAGGTTAAGCTCGCATTTATAGTTGTAGAAACTTGGGAAGGGGTTATGAGCGTACAGGCTTAACTCGAAGCATTTCTCCCATTGACGGTTGTTATGCTGCTGGCTGGATTTATTGGGTTGGAATGAATGACGACAAGCCAATCACCAGAGTGCAATTTAACAAATGAATCTATCCACACCCGGCCCGGACTTAATGATCGTCGTCTTTGGGTAGATGGCGCTCGATATGGTTTTTGACGGCAAACACGGCGGCTTCGGCGCGGTTCGACACCTGGAGCTTGCTCAGAATGTTGCCGACATAATTCCGTACTGTGCCTTCGCCCAAAAAAAGCTGGGCGGCGATTTCGCGGTTGGTCAGGCCCTCGACCATCAGCGCCAAAATGCGCATTTCTTGAGGGGTCAGGCCCGAAAAAGCCGACGATTCTTTGACCTGGGCGGCCTGGCGGACTTCTTCGAGCAGGGCTTTGGTCATGGTAGGGTCGATCAACGCATCGCCGCGGCCTACGGTGCGAATCGCGTCAACCAGATCGCTGCTGCCGACGCGCTTCAGGACATAACCCACCGCGCCCGCTCGCACTGCGTCCATGACCAGTTCGTCTTCGGCATATGAGGTCAACATGATGACTTTGGTGCCAGGGAGCTTTTCGACGATTTGTTCACATGCTTCGATGCCTGATAATCCGCCGGGCATTCGGATGTCCATCACGATGATGTCTGGTTCATGAGTTATCGCCTGCCGGATCGCTTCGATACCACTTTCGGCCTCCGATACCACCGTAAAATCTGGCTGTTGTTCGAGCAGCGCACGCAGCCCGGCACGCACCACTGCATGATCGTCAGCGATTAGAATGCGAAGTTGAGTCACATGATTCTCCGGCATGGCATAGGATGGTTAGCTTGTTGTCGTAGCTGATCAAAAAGTACCAACTATAATTATTGGGGCATTGATCCCGATTATACCGTGTTTTCGGCGGTTATAACCAGAGCCGATATAAAAGGGTCACGCTCCCCACCCATTTTTACGAAGTTTTACTTCTAAATAGTCTCCAAAAAATAGTAATCGGATTCGGAAGTCTCGTCAACCGGGTTGAATTGGGAACATAGAATGAACACATCCACGCCAGTGCCACAAAACCCTAACTCTGCCGCTACCACGCTTGATGCACTCAGTCGGGCCGCCACCGCGATCACCCGTGAACTCAGTCTGCCGCGCACTCTGCAAACGATCACCGACATCGCCCGCGAACTCGTCCAGGCGCGTTATGCGGCGCTGGGGGTTCCCGATGAAGATGGGGGTCTGAAAGCCTTCATCACGTCCGGCATGGGGCCGGATGAGATTCGCCATTCGGGCGGCGAGCCTCACGGGCAGGGGTTGTTGGGGGCGCTGCTCGAAACGGACGCCACAATCCGCCTGGACGACCTGACACAAGATGGGCGTTCGGTAGGATTCCCCCCTGAACACCCGATGATGAGACGCTTTTTAGGCGTACCGATCATCAGTCACGGCGAACGGCTAGGCAACCTGTATTTAACCGATCCTCTGGACAATGAGCCGTTTAGCGAAGACGATGAGCGCCTGATCGTGCTGCTGGCGAATCATGCGGCGGTAGCGATTGCGAATGCGCGGCTGTCGGAACAGCTTCAGCAGATCGCGCAGAGCCGCGAGCGTGACCGGATCGGCATGGAATTACACGACGGGGTGATCCAGTCGGTGTACGCCATCGGCATGAAACTGGAAATTCTGCGCGGGCAGTTCCCCATGTCGGCAGAGCAGGCCAACCAATATCAAAGTGTGATAGGTGATCTGAATCAGATTATCGAGGATATCCGGCAGTATATTCGCAACCTGCGCAGCGCTCGCGAAGAACAGGCGACGTTTAAGCAGCGGCTCGATAAT